>DAOSLL010000607.1:0-2881 GCA_035368905.1 Rhodoferax sp. | reverse complement strand
CAAATATCGCCGCCATGACCCACCCTCTGATGCGCAGCCAATGGCGGCCTGAACATAAAGGGGAAACTACGCACTGTCCAGGTTGGTAAGTTTGACGCGCATAGCGCCTAAATTCAGTTGACCGCTTGTTTTCATCTCTAAGTCCTGATGTGCATTTACTTTTCTAACTGCGATGGAGTTCACCCGTTGGTGACTCCGGTCGACGCTGAAGAAGTAAATGCGCATCAGCAATTCCAGATAAAAACAAGCGGTCAACTGTGGCATCCAGGATCATCGGCAATCGCATCTAATTGCTGCGGCGGCTTCAGGTTGCAGCGGTCGCCAAAGCTCAGGTGAAATGGCATTGCGCCGGTTCGATGCGTCAGCCAGGTGCCTGCTGCAGGAGTGCCAAGTCAGCGATGTCACGCCCACGTTGTGTCACGCGGCGCTGGTAGTTGGCCTGATTCTTGGCACACACCAGCTTGTAGGGGCGACCACTGTTATCGGTGCTGCAATCCACATCGACCTGGTTGTGGGTGACGGATGCCTGCACATGTCGACGGGCTGGTTCTGCCGCTTTGAACAGCCAGCGTGGCAGCGACGGGTCGGCCAGAAATTGACTCAGAGCAGCACAATCCTTGCAGCGGCAGGCAATCGAGCTGTCCCGACGCCAATCGACCGGTGCCTGCAGGGGTTCGGCGATGCGGTCTTTCAGGTGAGTCAGGCTGGCCTGATGGAGCAGTTCTGCGCCGACATCACCCACCATTTGCAGCGCAACCGGAACAATCAGACCGTCCAGCGGGTAAATCTCTGGCGTTGCCAGCAAGCGTCGGCTGGTGCTTGCGGCCAAATCGCTGCCAAGGGAGGCATCAAGTCGGCCAAGCGCCCGCAGCAAATCAACCATCATCCCGGAATCGGTGATCGGCGCTTGTGCACCCGCGTGTGCCGCCGGTTTGGCCGTACCGTCGGGCAGCGCCTGACAAAGGCTGGTTGCGACCGGTAGCAGCTTTGCCAGCAGTGCGACTTCACCCGCCAGGCCAACACCGGCGTGCAGAAGACCACAACACCCGGCAAGCGCCACATCCTTGTTCGCCATGATGATCAGCACCAGCAAGTCAACCGCCCGCGCCGTCGGCAGCAAGCGACAGGCGGCGGTCAACGCCGGGTTGTCGGCCTGGCTGTAGTTGCCTTGGGCTGCCACTTCAATCAGAAAGCGCTCCAGCAAGGCAGTATCTGCCAGCTTGTCCAGCAGTTCAAGCATGCTTGCCTGGTTCGGATCTCGCCCCGAGTGGTATTGATTGCGGCGCGGCCAGGTGCTCAGCATCAATGCAGCGAGCTGCACTGCCTGCTGCCGCAGCGCCGGTGCGTCGTCCGTGGCCAGGCGCGCGACGAGCTCACTCAGATAGGGAAGGCTCTGCCTTAGTCCGGCCTGGCTGATCATGGCCAGTTTTTGCGCCCCCAGCCAAATGACCAGCGCTGCGCGGCAATAGCTGCGATCAAAAGAGACCCCTTCGTTACCGGTGGCCTCGTGAAACTCCAGTTCAGCCTCTTCCATATCACCCAATGCACCGAGCGGGCAAATTTCGGCTTCGTGAAACGGGAGCTCACGCAAGCCAGCGTTGCGGCCAGTTGGCGTGCGCCATTCGGACAGGTGAGCGCGTCGCTCAAAAACCTCGCCAACTTCGTAGCTGTCTTCGGCATACGCGCTGTGATGCCAGCCACGACGTGGCTGGACATCAGCATATTCGGCGCTGCCGCTTTCCTCTATGGTCAACAAAGCCAAATGAAGTTCGCATTCAGCCTTTTCGGTGGCAGCCAAAAGCAGCGGCGCAATGGCGGCATCAGCGCCTTTCAACTGGTCAAACCTAAGCTCGGCCGCCGTGTAGGCATGCTCCAACGGATAGATCAGTTTTTCCGCCGTCGGCTCAGTCTTGCCTTGTGCCGCGACCCATTGCTGCAACAGTGAGGCAACATCGTCTTGCTCGGCCCCATAGTCGGGTGCCTGCGGCAGTTGACCCGAGCCTGGGCGGACCAGGTTGTAGATCAGCGTCAGCCGACAGCCAGAGGTGACCGGCTTGACCTCATGCACGCAGTCGGCGTAAAACGCCGCAAAGGCCACCAGCTCGGACGCATCCTCGCAGCACAAGTCCAGCTCCACCTCGCGCTTGTTGTGGCGAATGATCAGTTCGCCCCCGGTATAGACCGACGGCAGCACGATCACCAGCGTGGCAAACATGCCGGGGGCCTTTTCGGTATCGCGGTGGCTGACAAAGAAGTCGCCGTCTTCGTACACCAGCAGCTTGTACAGCTCGGCGTGCACCGGCTTGCTGACACTCAGGCCTGCGACAACCCGGTCAAGAATTTCCTGCAGCGTTTGCGGCCAATGGCGACCACTGAGTTTGACCTGATCGGCATTGATCTGCCGGGTCTTTCGTACCGCCGTGTCGATCAGCGTCTCACTGCCACGTCCGTAGGGCGCCTGGGTTGCCACCGCAATCAGTTGCTGCGCTTGCTGCGGCAGCAGCGGCAAAGCAACCCGCCCGACTGATTCAACTTCGAGTTGCGGTAAATAGGCTTCCACCGTGCCCGAAACAAAATAATCGCCAGGACGCTGCACTGCGGCGAGTTTGGCGGCAAGCGTGTCGTTCAGTGAGTCCATCGTGAATTCCAGGAGTGCGTTGATTTCAGTTCAGATTGGCCGGGTTGCCATGCTTGCTGTAGCTGCTATGACTTCATCTGCTGCGGCAGCCAGGTGACGATGCCCGGCACAAAATAGATCAGCAACACTGCGGCCACCATCAGAAAGAACATTGGCATGGAAACGCGGGCAATGTAAGGCAATTGCTTGCCGGTCATGCCCTGCAGCACGAACAGGTTGAAGCCGACCGGTGGGGTGATCTGG
>DAOSLL010000606.1:0-2882 GCA_035368905.1 Rhodoferax sp. | reverse complement strand
CGCGTAGGCCAGACGCACCAGGCGTTTGCCGCCATCCGGTTCGGTCACACGCACCCGACCCGAGCCCTGAATCTGAATCACCAGCGCTTGCACCGGGTCAGACAGGTACACGATCTCGCGACCGCGCAAGGCGGCCTGCGCCTGCGGCAGCGTCTCAATGTCTTTGCGTGAAAACCAGGGCTTGCCAGCGTTGAGCCCAACGGGCGGCATGTACAGCGGCACCACGAACCCACCACCTGGCGTGCGTCGGGCTTCAAATTCCGGCTCAAAGTAGGCCGTCAGCAGCCCAGGTGTGAGGCCCCCTTGAAGCGGCTCGACACGGTAAGGCTGAAGGCGGTCAAGCAACCACTGACGCTGGGCGGCATCACCGCCGATGCTCAGGCGGCGGACCTCCGGGCACAGGTAAGCAAATACCGGCCCCGGACGCTCACAGCTTTTCAGCCAGGCGTTCCAGGCTTCAAATAGTGCATCGCCTTCAAAACCGGGCAGTTCGCTCCAGGCAACCGGAACCCATCGGCTTTTGCCACGCAACAGGCCAGGCTCGGGCGTCGCGATGTCCGCTGGCGTTGTGATGGCGTCTGTCGCGGCGACCGACGGTTGGGCCTCACTGACCGGTGCTGGCACCCGCTGCATGGGTGCGCTGCTGCAGGCCGCCAGAATAAACAGGCCGACCAGCAGCAGCCAGCGAAGAGAGGGTCCCATATTCTTCACAATACGCGATGCTGCAGGGCAGGCAGGCGGCTGCGACAACTGGCCAGCACAGCAGGATCAAGTTCGGACACGGCGATACCGCGGCCCTGATCTCGCTGGGCCAGCACAGTGCCCCAGGGGTCGACCAGCATCGCCTGGCCCCAGGTGCGACGTTGGTTGTCATGCAAACCGCCCTGCGCGGCGGCGGCGACAAATGCCAGATTCTCAATTGCGCGGGCGCGCAGCAGCACCTCCCAATGGTCTTGCCCAGTGGTGTAGGTGAAAGCACTCGGCATCAGCAGCAGATGCGCGCCTACGCTGGCGTAGGCGCGGTACAACTCGGGAAAACGCACGTCGTAGCACACGCTCATGCCCACACGCCAGAGCGTTCCGTCGCGCGAGTTCACGTCAAAGGTCACGGGGTGATCGCCCGCCATCAACACGCGGGACTCATCATAAGATTCAAGGCCGTTGTCAAATCGAAACAGGTGAATCTTGTCATAGCGCGCGACACAGGCACCGTCGGGTGAAAACGCCAGCGAGCTGTTGAACACCCGACCAGAACTTGACAGCGCATCCGCGCTGGCACCAGCAAGCGGGATGGTGCCACCCACCAGCCACAAGCGCAGGTCCTTCGCCGTATCCGACAGGAACTGCTGCAGCGGCCCGTGGCCAAACGGCTCCTGGATCGCCAACTTGTCCGCGTCGTGCTGCCCCATCAGGCAAAAATACTCTGGCAAAACCGCCAGCTCGGCACCGGTACTTGCCGCCTCCTCCAGCAACAGCCGGGCTTGTTGCAGGTTGGCGCGAACATCTGACCCGGACACCATCTGGATGGCTGCGACTTTCATGGGCTGGACTCCTTGGTAGTGGGGGCGACATGGGTAACTTTGGTGACTCGGGGGTCAGCCCAACTGCCATCGACCCGAAACTCCTGGGTTGCGGATTCGATCAGCGGGCGACGCAGAAAAAGTTGCGCCAGGAAAGAGCCCAGGCCGATGGCAGGGTTGATGACGGTCGCAATCAGGGAGGCCGTACCTGCGTTGATTTCAGGCACGACCACCACTTTCAGGTCCTGGGTCTCACGGGCGATGTCGGCCTGGCCCTCCATCAGGACTGCCGCATTCACACCTTTCATTTGCAGGTTGTTGGTCCTGGCCAGGCCCTTATCAACCGTCACGTCACCCCGCAGAAAGTCAAACGAGAAACCCTCGCTGAACACATCGCGAAAATCAAGCGAAAGCCGTCGCGGCAAGGCTTGCAGACTCAGCACACCGAGCAGTTTGGCAATGCCGGGCTCCGCCTTGAGAAATTGTCCTGAAGCAACATTGACCGTAAATGCCCCACCCAGCGTCGGGTAATCCAGTTTGAGCGGTGAGCCCATCCAGGCAATCTGGCCTTCCATGCGGCCACTGGCCAGACGCACCACATCCGGCATGCCAAAGCGCCCCAGTAACTTGCCGCCGTCAGCAATGTCCAACTTGAAATTGAGCACGGTGCGCCGACGCTCGGCAGCAGCGATGGACGACGCGGCCACAGGCTGCCCCGCTTGGGCATTAATCCGGGCCCAATTTCCGCTGGCTGTCAATGTGGCCTCGGGCACGATCAGGTTGAACTTGTTCAACCGCCATTCGCGTGCGCCCGGTGCACCGGGCTGCGCCAGCACCGCCCGATTGATGGCCTCTACTTCCAGTCGGCCAAAACGTTTGCCACGCAACTCGAAATCGTCCACCACGATGTCCAGTGCAGGAATACTGGCCGGCTGCGCGTCCAACAGGGCCTCGACCTCACTGGCAGCGCTGGGCGCCACAGTCAGGCGCGCCAGCCTGGCATACACCCGTCCGGCACCACTGGCCGTTGAGGCATCCGATGCCTGTCGGTACTCCAGATAGCCATTGAGCTCGGTGGCATCCACATTGGCACGCCAGAGCAAACCGTCGCGCCCGGCCCCAATCACCACGTGGCTGTATTGCCGCTCACCAAAGGTCAACTGCGCCGTGCGCGCAGCCACGGAACTTGGCAAGTAGCCCAGGCCCAGCCCTTCTGCAACAACAGCGCCTGCAATCGGTGCCGCGCTTGCCTGAGCCAGCACCGCGGCCCAGGCGTCCACATCGAACTGCGGCAGACTGATATTGGCGTTGACCCCCTGATCGGGCAAGACAACGGTGTCAAGCGTCTCTGCTCCCACCCCA
>DAOSLL010000605.1:0-2883 GCA_035368905.1 Rhodoferax sp. | reverse complement strand
TGCCCTGAAAGAATTTGTCAGTGCCAGTGAAAGTGTCAGTGAAAGCGTCAGTGAAAGTGTCAGCAAGGCAAGCTCGACAGCCAGCGATGCAATCCTGAAACTGGCCAAGCTGGTCTACGAGCAGATTTCCTCAGGTGTGTCGTCCAACAGCAGCGGCACGCTCGATGTCGCGGCCTGATCGGCCAGTGCTATTCGGCCTCACGCACGCGCAAAAATGAGGCAAAGCGCGGCAAGCCGTTGGCGGTTCGGTCGCGGTAGCGGTAGGTCACGAAAGCACCGATCGCTGGCGGTGTTTCGCGCTGCAGGTCGGTGAAGCCGGTTCCCAGCGCAAAGCGCTGGCCGTCGGGCAGTTCCAGCAACAAGGCACCAAGCCGACCAGCGTGGCGGCCCTTGCCAGGCAAATGGCCAACCACTTTGGCATCTTCATCCGGCTCGGGCTTGAACTTCAGCAGCGCGTCACTGCGCCCCGGTGACCACAAGGCATCGGCGCGGTGCAACACCAGTCCTTCGCCGCCCTGGGCCAGCACTTGTTTGAGCCGTGTTTGCAGTGCCGCAACGCCCTCAAAGCGCTGCTGCACCACGGCTTGCAGCCAGGGCTGCCCGGCATCTTGCACAGCCGCCGCCAGACGCGTTACCCGGTCGGCGAAGGTGCCGGGAGCACCGGGCAAATCAAACACCATGTAGCGTATGTCCCGCCATTGCGCATCAACCGGATCAGTGCGCCGCACCGTGCCCGACAAGCGGTCAAATTGACCACGCGCGAGCCACAACTCGCCGTCGAGTGCCAGCTTTGGCAGGGCGGCGGTAAACCATTGCGGTGCGGCAATTTGTCGGCCACTGCGAAAACGCAGGGTCTGGCCGTCCCAAAAGGCGCGCACGCCGTCAAGTTTTTCGCTGACCAGAAAACCAGTCGGACTGCGGTCTGGCTGCCAGAGCCTGGCCTGCATCAGCGCCGGCGTGGCATCGGCGCTGGCCTGGACGGCCAGGGCAGACCCGCCAAGCGACAGGCCCGCAACGGGCAAAAAAGCCTGACTCAGCAACAATGCCAGGCTACTCAAGGTTTGATAGTTGAGTCGATTCACCTTAACTCCCGAAAACTGGTGGCTTACGCCGTCAGTCGTGACGACTTGGGCAAATGGGCCATCAAGAACTCCATCTGGTCTGCCAGAATGCGTCGGTTGCGCAAAATGAAGTCTTCCCACAGGCTGGGCACATAGGGTGCGTACAGCAGCGGCATCAGGGCCTGTTCTGGCGTGCGATGGCTTTTGCGGTGATTGCAAGGGCGGCACGCGGTGACCACATTCATCCAGACATCCATGCCGTTTTGCGCAAACGGCGTGATGTGCTCACGGGTCAGGTCTGATTCGTCAAACCGGTCACCGCAATAGGCGCAGACATTTCGGTCGCGCACAAACAGCTTGCTGTTGGTCAGGCCGGGCCTGAGTTCAAACGGGTTGATGTTGGGCACCCCCCTGGTGCCGATGATGCTCGACACTGCGATGATGGACTGCTGGCCGGTGACGGCGTTGTGGCCGCCGTGGAACACCGCTACCTCGTTGCCCATTTCCCAGCGCACTTCGTTCGCAGCATAGTGAATCACCGCCTGCTCAAGAGATATCCACGATTGGGGCAACCCCTGGGCTGACAGCTTCAAGACTTTCAAAACATGACTCCTGAAAAAGGCGCAATCGGATCGGCCCCCAAATCCGGCAAACAGCCTGGAGATGCACAAGACGGGCCAACTCGGTTTCCGATACACCCAACTGGGAGACAATATACCCCTTTTATGTGTCAAATTGACTTCAAGCGCTCTGATCTCTTGCTCTCAATGCTATCAAGTTAGTAACAAATGATGAAGATTTTCAGGGGCTTCAAGCACCCCGACATTGCCCCGGCCTGCGCTTTGACAATCGGCAACTTTGACGGTGTACATCGGGGCCACCAGGCCATGCTTTCCCTGCTCCGGGGCGAAGCACAGCAACGCGGCGTGCCCAGTTGCGTCATGACGTTTGAGCCGCATCCGCGTGACTATTTTGCCGCCGTTACCCACAATCCGGCGCGCGCTCCGGCTCGGGTCGGTACGCTGCGGGACAAGCTGATCGACCTGGCCCAATGCGGTGTGGACCAAACCGTGGTGTTGCCGTTTGACGCCCGACTGGCTGACCTGGCACCACAGGACTTCATCGACCGGGTGCTGCGCCACGGGTTGGGGGCCAGCTATGTGCTGGTTGGTGATGATTTTCGCTTTGGCGCGCGGCGCGCGGGCGATTACGCCATGCTAGATAGCGCCGGGCTCGACCAGGGTTTTGACGTGGCGCGCATGAACAGTTACGAAGTGCATGGCCTGCGGGTATCGAGTTCGGCGGTTCGGGCGGCGCTGCAAGCTGGCAACATGCCCGGGGCCACCAGGCTGCTTGGTCACCCCTACCGTATCTCGGGCCATGTGGTGCATGGGCGCAAACTGGGCAGAACGCTGGGCTTTAAGACGCTGAACCAGCGTTTTGCCCACTGGAAACCGGCTGCCAGTGGCATTTTTGCGGTGCTGGTGTATGGCCTGGTCAGTCCGCCGCTGCGCGGTGTCGCCAACCTCGGCGTGCGCCCGTCACTCGACCGTCGCGATGTCAATGGTGGCCGGGTGCTGCTTGAAACCCATTGCCTCGATTGGCCCGAGCAGCTTGGGCCAGAAGGTGCCTACGGCAAAATAGTGCGGGTGGAGCTGCTGCACAAGCTGCACGACGAGCGCAAATACAACTCGCTGGACGCGTTGACTGCTGGCATCAGCCAGGATTGCCTGGATGCCCGTGCCTATTTCGACGCGCATCCGGTGCCAGACTCCAGCAGACTCTGAACCTTCACCGCCGGTGGCGTACGCGCCAGCATGCC
>DAOSLL010000604.1:0-2886 GCA_035368905.1 Rhodoferax sp. | reverse complement strand
GGCCAAGGTGACTTTCAGACTGGCACCTGCCTGATTGAGGTTGATGACCCAGACGGCACTGAGTATGCCGCCCCCGACCAGCAAGGCAGCCAGCGCCTGCGCCAGCGTCTGCGCCGCAAAACGGCTCTTTTGCTGGCGCAGAACCGGAAGGCAAAGGTTGACTTGTTGTGCCATGGTGAATCGCTCGGGCCGCGCAGCTCAGGCCGCCTCGCCCTCGGTGCGAAGCAGAACACCCAGCAGTGGCAGGCACAGCGCCTGGTCAGTCGAGCTGGCCTGCTCAAACCCGGCAAACAGCGTCGTCACATCCATTGCCATCACCGGATGACCGAGTTGCTGGGTTAGCCATTGAGCCAACTCCGTGCTGCGATCCCCGGCAAACACCCGCAAACCGCTCAACGGCAGGCTTGACCAGGTACGGTCCCACACGTCCAGCGAGCGCTGAATCTCCACCACCAGCCGCTGAGACTTTTCGTCATCTGCGCGGACGCCGGCCGCTGGCAATGGCCTGGCATCCGAATAATCACTGCCATAGGCGTCACCGCCACCATAGTCAGGCACGTATTCTTCAACTGGCGTGAAGCCGTCAACCGGTGCCTGTGCCACCACCACCTGCCCCCAGGTGCCCGACAGGAAGCCCGCTGGCAGATCAAACCGACGGGTGTAGAACAACTCCTCGTTGGCACTGATGGTCAGCACCGCCTGCTGTGCATCGTCCAGAATCAGCGCGGCATTGGCGCGATCAAGGGTGCCGTCGCGCCGGGTCAGGGCGGTTTGCAGGTTGCGCTGGGCGGTTTCCTGGATGTCGATCACCGACACCTGGCAGCCTAGCGCCGCCGCCAGATCAAGCACCTCTTTGACAACCTGGTTGGTGGCCGCCACAACAAAAGAATGCCCCGCGCCTTTGTGCTCGCCATCACCCACACGCATGACATCGATCGTCACATCATCCACATGCGTTTGCAGCATCTCACGGACCTGGTAACGCGCTGCCGAGCGCAGTTCTTCGGGTGGCACAGCCGGTGTATTGATTTGCAGCAACTGGTATTGCTCCGAACGCAGCATGATGGTGGCTTGTGCGCCCTTCATGCCCAGGCCTTGCATGCGCTTGACAAACACGTTGTGATCTTCGGCACCCTGCTGCGCCGTGCCGATGGACAGCACCTGGAAAGTGCCATCGGCCAGGGCTCTGGCGTGGACAAAAGTCAGTGACTGACCCGACCAGGACAGCACCCACTGGTTGACCGAGCGACCGCGATGCCATGGCCAGCGCATGGTCAGACCAACTCCCGCACCAGATTAAGGCACAACAAATTCGGGGAACACATCAAAAAAGCAAGAAACAGTTTAAATGATGCTTTTTTAATAGCTACCGACGTACGGCGTAACTGGGCTGAAGGCCGAAAATGCACAAATTCTGGCATCTGATCAGTTCAGTTTGAAAACGATGCCCGGTGCGCCAGCATCAAGGATGTTGTCGGTCCAATACGCGAGTTGCGCCAGCGTGGCCGGTGTCAGGCGGGTCTGTGTGGCAGCATCCAGGGTAGCAAACCAGCGGGCCAGTTGGCGCTGAAGCAATCCAGCCTGGCCTTTGATCTCACCCTGCGCCCAGCCAGGTTGGCAGGAAGGCAATTGGCTGTGTTTGACTTGGCTACGCATTGCTTCTTCCTCTTTGATGGGTTTCCAAGATCGCGGTTGGTCGAGAGGATATCCAACGTCCGCATGCAGTTGCGAAAGTACCCCTCTTTGTCAGCGGTGAGTTGCTACCGTCGGTCAACGTTGAAATGTATCACCTCAGGCGGTGTGCGCTGCTTGAAATTACACCGGACCACCAGCACCATTGCGTCCGCAATGTACTGCGTCAGCGGTGCCTGGCAAACCCCTGCGCAGGACAAATACGCCATCGGCACCTGACATTTTGCGCCACCAGATCGGCGCAGCGGTCTTCCATGCGGTGGCATTCGGTGTCGATGATCTCGGCTGAATCGGCCTGCAGGTGCAGTAGCAAGCGGGCAATGTCGACGGCGATGCGTTTCAGGATGTCTTTGGAGCGGACGTTTTTCCGCCCAAGGCGACAGATGATCCTGCTTGATGGACAGAAAGACCTTGAACCGGCCACCCGTGAGATGTTCAACTTGCTATATTTAACATAGCTGCCTGCGCATGTAGCATAAGCGCTGGAGGCCAAAAAGGCATTGAATTGCCGATTCAGTAGTTTTCCCGCCGGTAAAGAATCGGGGAGTTCGCTCCGAAGATGCCAAAGGTCGCGCGAGCGCATGGCAGGTCGTCGTACAGCCCGGCGGCACCGGTCTGGCCGCTGCAGTTGCCCCAGTTGCCAAGCAAATGGGGTGGCACTTGCAAAATGATGTCGAGCCAGCCACGGTTTGACGGCGCTGGCTTGGGAAAATGCAGCTTGGACTGGCCTGCTGCCAGCGGGCTGGCAAGCGTCGGCGTGGTGTTGCTGCTGGCAAGCTTGTTCTTGCCATTGGCAGCCGCATCCACCGTGTAAAAGTACAAACCGGCAGTGCCGTCGAGCGCGGCCCCGGCTGCACGGGGCGCAATGACCGGTGGCACGCTCAAGGCGGTGCAGACATCGGCTGCATTCAATTTGAATACGCCCGCTGCGTAATATTGCGCCTGAACTGGCACGTCCAGCGCCAGCAATTCGGATCCAAAAGCGTTTTGCAGGCGCAGACGACCATAACGCAGCTCTGCGCCAGTCGGCTTGAGCGTGGGCAGGCTTCCGGCAGCAGCCACGCCGTCCTGTCCTGCAGGTTCGTTGACGCTTTCCACCGGCAACCAGACCGCGCTGACGTAGGGGGCTACCAGTGAATTACCGTCGCGCGTGTAGGAAAAACTGTCGAGCGCATTCAACGAATACGACAGGAT
>DAOSLL010000603.1:0-2892 GCA_035368905.1 Rhodoferax sp. | reverse complement strand
GCTAGGCCGCCTCGCTCGCCCCCCATCAGCGCTGGCGTACTTTGACCTCGACAGGTTCAAACTGATCAATGATCTATATGGGCACGCTGCCGGTGACAAGGTACTCAAGCGTGTGAGTGAGCGCATGAAAAGTGCCATTGGTCCGAAGGATATGTTGTCTCGGGTGGGTGGTGACGAATTTGTGATCGCTTTTCATGACTCCACTGTGGCACAAGCTACTGTCTGTTGCGAAGCCATCGTGCATCTGATCGCTGCACAGCCGTACCAGGTAGGGCGGCAGCGTTTCACGCTGAACGTGTCAGCGGGTCTGGTGGGAACCGCACGATTTGAGAATGCCCCTCTCAAAGAGATCATTTCCGCCGCAGACACCTTGTGCCGCTTGGCGAAAAAACGCACGACACAGCGGCTTGTCGTGATGGAGTCCGATGACAGTTTCTTTCTGCACCACAAGCAGGAACTGGAAGTCATTACTTACCTCGAACGCGGCGAAGTCCCGGACGGCCTCTTTCTGGTCATGCAGCCGGAAATATCCCTGACGCAACCATTTGATTCCCTGAATTTCGAGATCTTGCTGCGGATGCGCAAATCCGATGGCGGTGTCATACCGGCAGGAATCATCATCGAAGCCGCTGAAATGCACGGCAAGACCGCCATCATTGATCGCTGGGTCATTTCCACTGCCATCGAGTGGCTGGAAATCAACGCTGGAGCTTTGACAAACACCCGATTTGTCAGCATCAACGTATCGGGGGGATCCCTGAATGACGAAGCATTCACAGACGAGCTGTTTGAAAT
Source organism: Rhodoferax sp. (assembly GCA_035368905.1). Lineage (GTDB taxonomy): Bacteria > Pseudomonadota > Gammaproteobacteria > Burkholderiales > Burkholderiaceae_C > Rhodoferax. The sequence continues at coordinate 2,097 of DAOSLL010000603.1, read as the reverse complement.
GCTTGCCAAACACCCGACCGTCCTGCCATTGATCTGTATTGAGATTACCGAGTCGGTGGCACTGACCGATATACGCAACGTTCAACGCTTCATTGACCGGGTGCGCTCGCTGGGCGCAAAGGTTGCCATTGATGATTTCGGAGCTGGCTACTCATCATTTGGCTATCTCAAGAGCCTCTCTGTGGATGCGTTGAAACTGGATGGCTCACTTGTGAAGGACGCCACACGCAGCACGCCGGGCCTTGCCATTATTGAGGCTATTGGTGGACTGGTCAGCAGCCTCGGGATGAAATCCATTGGTGAATACGCGGAAGACCTGGCAACCATCAAAGCACTCTCAAATGCAGGAATTGACTACGCCCAAGGCTATGCCATCAGCAAGCCAGTGATGCCTGAAAGAATACTTTCAGCCCAATCAAGCGCGGACTTCATTGAAGACCCCGACATATTGGAGTTCATGACTGGACTCCAATCCAAGTCCTCCAGCACGATGTCACTTTTCGATGACATCAAACCCGAAGCTATGCATTGAATCTGTGATGAAGAGGGGTCGAGAGGTCTATATCTACCGTCGTGAGATCGCCAAACCTACTAATGGGTGTGAAGTCGCTCAACGGCGCCAGAGAACTGTCGGACTCCGTATCCACTTTCGGGTAAGTCCAGGGAAAGTGCAGGCTGGTCATCGCGGACAAATCGACATCATCGTGTCGCGTTTCAATCACAAAGCGATACAGCGGGTGCTCACTGGCTTTCCATGTCACTCGTGCCTCGGAGGGTGCGAGGCTCATGACGCGATGCAGTACTCCGCCAGCATGTGCCATCGGATAGAACTTCCCGGACTCCACTACGTCCGAGAACAAGAGTGCATCGTAGATTCTGTCTACAGGACGTCGTCCGGCCGCCATCATCCAGTCGACATTCTGCGCTTCGCAGTACTGAAAGAGCGCCTTGAAAAGTGCGCTTCGCACCAATGACGCATTGGGACTGCCTTTAACACAAAGCCGGGTTGCCTCGACCATACGGGCATTGGCAAACCGCTCAGGCAGTCGCAAAGACATTTGCAGGGGCAATGGCTTGAAAGCGTTTGTATGCGTTCGCAGGGTTCCCAGCAAAGTACCGTCGAACTTGGAGCGGGCAACGATCACCTCACAGCCCAGTTCATAGTCACAGTCTTCCGGTTTCTGCAGGGCTGATCCCAATGAAGGAATATGTTTGCCATAGGACGCCGAGCGCAGCTTGGCTACATCCACCAAATCAGCCTGACGGGCCATTTCCACCACAAAAGGCAGGCCCTCGCGATACAGCGACGCTGCTGAAGATTGACGTGAAGTTTCCATGTAGCCCCCTGATTGGCAAAGTCGTGACCAGTGTAGGGTCAGCTACAAAATCTTACATGTTACATATGACAGTGAAATACCCGCCATTTCCTGCTTTTCCGAGAAAGGCAACTACTAGGCTTCAAGCCGTCCTGCGAGCAAGTCCGGCAAACGCTCTGCCGGCAACTTGAATCCGCAAGCCTGTGGATGCCCTCCTCCACCCATGCTTTCCGCCAGGGGAATGCAGTCAAACCCGCGCTGCGAACGCAGCCCTACCTTGATCACTCCACCTTTGCCCGCATTCCACATAAGCGCAAAGGTTCCGCTTTTCCTGGAAAGCAGATCACCAACCAGGCTATGAAAGACCCCGGGTGCGTTCACCATCAGCCCCTGCTGCCCATTGAAGGCAACGGGCTGCGCCCCTTCTGCAAGGTCTGCTGCCAGCTTGGCAAACTTCTCATCCATGGCTTGCCCACGGGCCATAAAGGCTTCCAGCTCAGAACGTGTGAATGCAGCAATCTGCGCCCACCGGACAAAATCAAAAGGCTCCATATCCAGCGCAGCCAGAAACGCGGCACTCTCGGGGTATTTCCAGGCCCAAATATCGCGGTCTTCGACATACTTAACCAAGTCTGGCAAGGTAGCGTCCGGATGAAAAAACTCCCAGGCCAGTCGCGCACCAGATTTACCCATGTCAAAGTGCACCACACCACAACGGCAGGCAAAGCCGGTCAGTTTCTCGGCAGCACTCTTGTGGTGATCCAACAGCACCAGCTTGGCA
>DAOSLL010000602.1:0-2893 GCA_035368905.1 Rhodoferax sp. | reverse complement strand
GGCAATCCACAGCACACCGGCACCGGCCCAGATCATCGCCAGCCGATAGCCGGTTTGATATGACGCAGCCAGCGCGGCTTGCCGATCCACCTCTGCCGACTCAATACGAAAGGCATCGAGCGCAATGTCTTGCGTGGCGGACCCAAACGCCACCGCCAGCGCACCCCAGACGACCGGGGTCAGGGCTACCTGGGGGTCGTTGAACGACATTGCCACCAGCCCCAGCATCACTGCCAGTTGCGACAGCAGCAGCCAACTGCGTCTGCGCCCCAGTGCATGTGTCAGCAGCGGAATCGGCATGCGGTCCACCAGCGGTGCCCAGACCCACTTGAAGGCATAGGCCAGCCCGACCCAGCTCAGGTACCCAATGGTGGTGCGGTCAATGCCAGCCTCGCGCAGCCAGAAGCTCAAGGTGCCCAGCACCAGCAGCAGCGGCAGGCCGGCTGAAAATCCCAGTACCAGCATGCGCAGCGAAGGGGGCTCCAGATAGACCCTGAGGGTGTCGGCCCAAGTGCGTGGCAGCGCTTTGGCATCAGTTGGTGTTTGATCGGTCATGGGTATCAAAGCTGGGCCATGCGCATGCGCATCGCCAGTGGAAAAGACAGGAGTTGGCAGCGCTGGGCCTGCAAGTCAGTCATGTCGCCGGCCAGTTTCCTGCTAAAGCAAGATGTTACCGTGCCCGCAAGATGGCCTGCGGACTTGCTCGCGCACGACCAATCCAACTCGGCAATCGCACGGGTCGTAACCTGTGGGTATTGGTCTGTGTGCTTGCGAATCAGGCCAGACCGAAAAACAAAGGCGTTTTGTATGCAAGCGCACAGACCCACAACCGGGGGGCAACTAAGCTGACCCCAGAGCCAATTGGCGGCTCACGTTCGACTCCACTCACTCACTCCAAAAGGAAAAGCCATGAATAAGGATCAAGTCAAAGGTCAGGTCAAGGACATCGCCGGCAAAGTGCAGGCCGAGGCTGGCAAGCTGGTTGGCAGCACTGCGCAGCGCGTCAAAGGTGCCAAGTTGCAGGTTGAAGGCAAGGCACAAAAAAACCTTGGCGATGCCAAAGAGGTCGTCAAGGAATCCCGCGAAACCATGAAGGAAGCTGCCCACCCGCACGCCTGATCAGTCGCGTCGGCCCTGCGGCAAGGCAGTTCGATGCCCTGCCACCCCCTCTCTTTCAAAAGGAAATTCAAATGAACTATGTAGAACGTGACAACTACGGCATGTACGCCCAAACTACCGGTCCAGGCCCCAGGCTGATGGGCGCAGACACTCTGATGGGCAACGATGTCTTCAACCTGCAGGATGAAGATCTTGGCGACATCAAGGAAATCATGCTCGACATGATGTACGGTCGGGTCAGCTACGCAGTGCTGTCTTTCGGCGGTTTTTTGGGCGTAGGCGAAAAACTGTTTGCCGTGCCTTGGGAGGCCTTGAAACTCGACACGGTGAACAAGCGCTTCACGCTGGATGTCGCAAAAGAACGCTTGGCCAACGCCCCCGGTTTTGACAAGGACAACTGGCCCGACATGTCAGACCAGACCTGGGCCAACGACATCCACGACTATTACGGCACCAAACCCTACTCGGGCGACATGCGCTGAGCGATGACCAGCAGCGAATGAACCAGGCCTCGCCCAAAGTGGCAGTGGCACGTTTCATTCAAAAAATGCGCGTCAAGTCACGCCGAGGTGGAACCTGCTTGGGCGAAACACCTCAGGCGATGAATTGACGCCTGCAATGCCTTTGAGGATGCGAGGCTTGTGTCCGACTTCGGATGTGACCCAGATATGGCGCAAGTGCGTGCGCACCATTTTCCCCACCCATAAGCCCGGTTGCGGGTCAGAAGACCGGTACAAGATGGGTCGGCGCAGTTGGCTCGATGCCGACACCCGTTCAGTTCGACGGGCACCTCCTGAACGATGCCTTGATAGACCGGGCCATTGACCCTGAGGTCATTGAGTGCCAAAAGGCGATGCCAAGTTTCATTGGGGCGATCCGGAAAGTCGCTGTCCAACGAGACGGTTGGGCGGGCCACCGGTACAAACCAAAGTCATCATGGTGGCGCGGCGTTTTCAAAACGTTGATCATTACCAATTCACTTTGCGATAGGTACCCGCCAGGAACCGCTGACGCTGATCCGTCAGCGGGGCGAATTTCAAGTTCCATGGCGACGTGGTGCCGGCACCTGGCCTCGTGCTAAGCTGACCACCATCGGCACCCCAATTACAGGAGCTTTTCATGCCCGGACTTCTTTCCAATATCGACCCCGACGGTCTGCTTGAGTTCTCGGTTGTTTACACCGACCGAGCCCTGAATCACATGTCCAAACGCTTTCAGGGCGTGATGCTCGACATCTCTGGCATTCTCAAAGAGGTCTATCACGCCAAATCGGCGGTGCTGGTGCCCGGCAGCGGCACCTTTGGCATGGAAGCGGTGGCGCGCCAGTTTGCCAGCGGTAAAAAAGTGCTGGTGATTCGCAATGGCTGGTTCAGCTTTCGCTGGACGCAGATTTTTGACATGGGTGCCATCCCGGCCGAGTCGATCGTGCTCAAGGCCCGGCGCACCGGCACTGATCCACAGTCGCCCTGGATTCCCTGCCCGGTCGATGAAGTGGTGGCCAGCATTCGCGCCAACAAGCCCGCTGTGGTGTTTGCGCCGCACGTGGAAACCTCGTCGGGCATGCTGCTGCCCGACGACTACTTGCGCGCCATAGCCGATGCAGTGCATGAAGTCGGCGGCTTGATGGTGCTGGACTGCGTGGCCTCGGGCGCGATCTGGGTCAATATGCAGGACACCGGGGTTGATGTGCTGGTCACCGCACCGCAAAAAGGCTGGAGCGGTTCGCCTTGTTGCGCCATGGTCTGCCTGAGCCCCCTGGCCCGCACGGCCATTG
>DAOSLL010000601.1:0-2902 GCA_035368905.1 Rhodoferax sp. | reverse complement strand
CAAAGGCTTTGGCTATGCGCCTGGGGCCAATGTCAATGCTTCGCTGCAGTCGCTGATTGATGACAAGTTGATCAAGCTTGATGCCCCGATTGGCGCGGCCATGTGGGAGTCATTGAAGTCTGTGCTGCTGCAGGAGCGTTTGGTTGCCTGGCAATCCGTCTTCGATGTCACCCGCAAAACCATGCAAGCCGGAGCCAATGCCGTGCAGGTGCATACCGTGGCAGCGGCCACCGTGGCCGATTTGGCAGCACACAATGTGGTGCTGGAAAACGCGGCAGTATGGATGCGTGACACTGAGTTGATGCACGCCCTGCGTGATGACAAAGTGCTGCGTGGTGCTGCTATTCCTGATGACGTATGGCGTGATTTGCCGCTGCATCTGGAGGCCGCAGTGCCTTATCTCGACACCCAGGACACGGCTTTGATCTATTTCATTGACTTGGGCGCGCGGCTGGGAAAGGTTGCTGTGAGAATGAACTACAACGAAAAAGGCCGCTTTGATGGCGTGCGGGCGCGCATCGTTTCAAACTTCATTCAAACCGGGGGGATGGTGGATCAGTTCAATCAGGCAGATGCCAGATATGTACTGCTAAAGAAGTGAGCGGCGCCGGATTCGAACCGGATCATGCATGCCTTTCGACCTACAACCATTCCCATTGGAAACAACCGCTCACGTCAAATTATAGAAACCCTGTAGAAATACGCAAACTTCACCATGACCAGCTTCACCGTTATCGTCGATGACAAGGCCGTTCAGGCCAAACTCACGGAGCTTTCCGGTCGGCTCAAGAACATGTCCCCGGTGCTTCAGACCATTGGTGTCGGCATCGTCGAGCGCACCCAGCGCCGCTTCGAGACCAGCAAAGACCCCGCTGGCCAGCCCTGGGAACCCTACCCGCCAGGCGGTTTCACTCTCACCATGTTGGCAGCAAAACTAGCAGGTAAAAAAAGCTACGTTAAAAAAGACGGCAGTCTCAACGCCAAAGGCGAGCGTGCCTATGCCGGTAAAAAACTGCTGATCGGTGAGAGCACGAATCTCAAAAACTCCTTCCACACTGCCGTGACTGGCAACACCCTGACCGTCAGCAGCAACATGGCCTATGCCGCCATGCATCAATTCGGCGGCATCACCAGCGCCAAGAGCATGATCCCCGGCAAAACAATTCCTGCCCGCCCTTTCCTACCCATCCACAAGGACGGCACCCTCTACCCCGCCGAACAATCCGAAATCATCAAAGCCCTCAACGAGTACCTGATGGATGGCTTGTAATGCTCTCGCTACCTGATAGACTTCATCCATCGCGCCGCCCTGTGTCAATCGACCAGGCGGCGTTGCAGTTTGTGGGGTTGTTTCGTGTTGGGAAATAGTCTTTCCTGTGGTGTAAACTGTCGATCAGGTGCTAGTAACACCTCAACAAGCGGAAAAGCCGCACCCGACAGTCATGCGGCTTTTTTACGCCCCGAATTCGCTCCACGAGTCCGATTTTTGGGGGGGTGCGCCGTTCCGTAAGGACGGCGGCATGTCTTGTTGCATGTTACTAACACCCCTCCACCCGTCTAGTAAGCGGGCCATTAGTCTCGACAAAGGAGCATTTCATGTTGCACCCGTCCCTCTCTCACCTGGAAAACATTGACCCGCGTTTCCTCGACCCCAATGCGGGCTTCGTGGTCATGCCAGAAACCACCGAATCCGGCCTAGACGATGCCAGCCTGGCCCTAGAAGGCCTGTCCTGCATGTTGGAAAGCATGGCTTGCCAGAACATCAAGCTGAGCAACGCCGGTAAGGGCACCCAATACGTTGAACTTCCGCCCGATGCCCTGGGCGCGCTGCTGCGCATGGTGTCCGACAAGATCGCCCCCGCTCGCAACAACCCCACCCTGAGCGCCATGCGCGACGTTCGCCCCGATTTGTTTCACCCTAACCACCAAGGAGCAGCATGATGGAAACCGTTCAAGTTACCCCCAAAGGGTCCTCACTAAGTGAGTACCCTTGCACCCCGAAAAAGCCGCACGCCGCAGTAGGGCGGGGTGCATTGCAACTGCAAACCATGACGATGGGCAAGATGTCCCTGGACGTGGCGATGATCGGCGACGACATCTGGTTTTATGCGCCGAGTTTGGCGCGGACGCTGGAATATTCAACCGCTGTTCAAATGTTGCGTGGTGTCCCAGATTCAGAAAAGGGGGTGCATTTAGTGCACACCCTTGGCGGGGTCCAGGAGGCCAATTTCCTGGTCGAACCCGGTTTTTACCGGGTGTTGACACGCAGCCAATCGCCGGTGGCTGAACCGTTCAAGTGCTGGTTTTTCTACGAAGTGCTGCCCAGTCTGCGCAAAACCGGCCAGTACAAGATGCAGCAGGAGGCCAAGCGCCTGGGCGTGAGTTTCGAGTACACCGAGGCGCAGTGGGAATGGCTCAAGATGCGCCCGGGCCTGGTGGACCTGATTCCGTTGGCTCTGGGCGGCTACAACAGCGTGGAAATCACCCGCATGTTGAACTACAACACCAAGAATGGCATCACCGCCCGCCACCAGATTGACAAGCTCAAGGAACTGGGCTTCCTGCCCAACGTGATCGAACCCCGCGCCAAGCAACTTGAGCGCCGCATCCTGGCCGAGCGCGCTGCCGCAACGCCTGCCGTCGCCCTAAAATAGCGACATCGCCCGGAGCCCAATGCCGGGTGTCTGAAACCTCAAAGGGCACTGTTTTTAACCTCATTTCAGGCCCTTTCAGACAGTTTCCCCACGCGAAACAGATTTTCAAAAAGCGATGCGATAAGTTGGGCGAAAACTCAACTAAAACCCGAAATATTGCACCTTTCCCTCTTCGATTATCTCAACTCCCTTCATGAACATTTCTGGCCACCACCGCCCACGCCACATAGCGCTTGAAGCCCTCAATG
>DAOSLL010000600.1:0-2963 GCA_035368905.1 Rhodoferax sp. | reverse complement strand
GATCAAATCAGCATTGAATGCTGACGCGATTGACAGGGATCGATTTCTCGAAGCGTTTAAAGCTTAAACGTAGATCGATGCCCTGGTCAAACCAGGGCATCCCACTGTGGCCGTTCTGGACGATCTTCGGGGCCAGGACTTGACTGCACGCTGGGCAGTGGAGCGAGCATCAAAGTCAGAGCAATTTTTTTGACGACATCGGGTTCATGGACAGCCACCGAGCAGCAAGCATGGCACGTGCCGCAATCCATATCGACCGAAATTGTTTTTGCCAAATCGCCGCCCGACTCTGTGCGTTCAGTGACTTGATGCTGGTGTGTGTGATGACCAACGTGTTTGCTCGAAACGTCGCTTTCGTGCTGGCAATAGCGACCCGTTGCAGCCCAAGAGAGCTGCAACGGCATCAAAATTGCCAAAAAGACGATCAGCCATAAACGCATGGCAACATTGTAGTAGCTTTAGCGTTATGACTTCTGCAGGTATCAAATACGGGTTGCACTAGGCAAGTTTGAATTCTGCAGTTGATCGATTTGTTCGCCCCAATGGAGATTGATGCCGTATGGGTTCAGACGCTCCAAAGCAAAGTTGGCTTGACCCCCGGATAAATATGTATGGATGATTTCGGGTGCCAGTCGAGTCAGCAGCGCAATTCGATTCGCTTGCCCCCGATCCATGCCCTCGGCAGCAGCAATTTCAGTCAGCGACCGATATTTCCCTTCATCAAGCAAACGCTGCCAGTAGTGGGCCAGCCCCAATGCGCGGATCAGCGGGCTGCCTTTGGCCTCTTTGCGCGCGCTTCGCTCCACGACAACTTCCCGGTGAAACTGCTCCGGCGCATCAATTGGCGTGATCACTTGCCGCCGGACACCTCGCTTGATCAACGTCCAAGGAATGAACGTCTCCATCTGCACACCGCCTGCTGGCGCTGGTATTTGGTACGTGACCGGTTCACCAGTCACCATGCCCTTGTCATTTCTTGCCATGATGATTCCTATTTGAAGCCGTCGATGATGGCGCGCTGGGCCTGCCAGTCCACAGGCAATCGGTTCCGCTGAAACCACATTAAGTTGAGCCGCCGTGGTTGTGTGCCCGACATCAATTGCGTGATGATGTCGGGTGCCAGCAGTGTCAGGCGCATCAGTTCGTTGACCACCGAGTGGTGAAGGCCTTCGTTCTTGGCAATTTCGGAGCCACTTTTCATGACGCCGGTGTCGAGCAGGCTTTTCCAGTAAAACGCACGACTCAATCCGACCAAAAACGTCGTGTCATGCGCCACTGTACTGGTGGTGGCAAGCCGCTGCACGCCACGCCGGGAATAAGTGAGGGGCACAAAGGATTCGAGGTCAGCGTTCATGCGGCCTCCATTTCCACCAATTCCGCACCAATGCCCTTTGCTGCAAACTCTTTGATGAGTTCCTTCCAGCCCAGGGCGTGCCACTTCACCTTCAGTCCACCCGCAACCAGATCAACCCGCTCAATCATCAATTTGACGATCCTGATCCGCTCGGCCGGGTACAGCTGCTCCCAAGCCTCCCCGAGTTGGTGTAGTCCCATCACGATCTCGTCTTCGTTGATCTGGACACCCTTCAGTTCAAGTGATTTGCAAACGGCAGTGATGGCTTCCGGACTGGAGAGCACCGTCTTGACCTGGTTGACCGTCGCCGCTTCCACCTCTGCGGCCGGAATGCGCTCGTGCGTTTTGCCCGCTGCGCCAAATCGCATCTCTGCTTTGGAGACGTAATAGCGGTATTTGCGTTTGTTCTTGCTGGCGTAGGTCGGGTACATCGGGTCGCCACTGGGGCCAAACAGCAGACCACGTAAAAGTGCCTCGGTGCTCTCGCGGGTTTGTGTGTCCACTGACCTCACATGCGGGTCGCGCGCCAGCACTTCATGCACCTGACCCCACAGACCATGGTCAATGATTGGCGCGTGCGCGCCCGGAAACCAACTGCCCTTGTGTGATAACTCACCCAGATAGATGCGGTTTCGCAGTAGCTTGTAAAGATATTTCCGGTCCATCTGGGTGCCACTGCGCACCTGACCGTCCTGCGTTGTCCAGGCTTTGGTTGTGATGCCCTCGCTGGCCAGCCCCTGTGCGATCCGGGTCGGCGACCCGATGGTGAGCATTTCACCAAATATGCGCCGCACCAGTTGAGCCTCAGTTTCGTTGACCACCAACAGCCGACTGGCCACGTTATAGCCCAAGGGCGGAACACCACCCATCCACAGTCCCTTGCGTTTGCTGGCGGCAATCTTGTCGCGGATCCGCTCGCCGGTGACTTCCCGCTCAAACTGTGCGAACGACAGCAGCACGTTGAGCATCAAGCGGCCCATGGACGTGGTGGTGTTGAACTGCTGGGTGACGGATACGAATGACACCCCCTGGCGCTCAAACACTTCGACCATTTTGGAGAAGTCAGCCAGACTGCGGGTGAGGCGGTCAATTTTGTAGACCACCACAATGTCAACCAGACCGCGCTCGATTTCCGCCATAAGGCGCTTGAGTCCAGGCCGCTCGGTGTTGCCGCCAGAAAACCCGGGGTCGTCGTAGTCGTCCACCACCGGAATCCAGCCCTCCGAGCGTTGGCTGGCAACATAGGATTGGCCTGCCTCTTTCTGCGCATCGATGGAGTTGAATTCCTGCTCCAGCCGCTCGTCACTTGAGACGCGGCAGTACACGGCACACCGTTTACGCGGTTTGGGCGACGCAATTTGGGAGGTGACGTTCATGTTGCCTCCTTGCGGTTTGTCTTCAAGCCAAAAAACAGTGGTCCTGACCATGGCGTGCCCGAAATGTGTCTGGCCACCGCAGACAGGCTCTTGAAGAACTTGCCCTCATAATCAAAGGTGCCCTCTGCGGTCACGGTCACCTTGTGGTCACGGTCGCCCCATTCGCGCAGCAGAACGGTGCCGGGTGCCAGTTCAATGTCGCGGGCAATCTGCCTGCTCTTGATCTTGGAGTG
>DAOSLL010000599.1:0-2965 GCA_035368905.1 Rhodoferax sp. | reverse complement strand
AAGCAATTGACCGCATGCTGGTGGACTTTCCAGATGCCGACATCGTGTTCATCGAGAGTGGTGGCGACAACCTGGCGGCCACTTTCAGCCCGGAACTGTCCGACCTGACAATTTACGTGATTGATGTGGCCGCCGGCGAAAAAATCCCGCGCAAGGGCGGCCCCGGCATCACCAAGAGCGACTTGTTTGTCATCAACAAAACCGATCTGGCACCCTACGTGGGCGCTGATCTGGAGGTGATGCGCGCTGACACCACCCGCATGCGCACCACTGCCAAAGGGCTCAGGCCCTTTGTCATGACCAACCTGAAAACCCGGGCCGGATTGGCTGAGGTAATTGAGTTCATCGAAACCCGTGGTTTGCTGACAGGCTTGCTGCAAACGTAATATTTCTGCAGCAGCATGGCATGCGGTGCTACAGTTTGCGGCTAATCAGACAGGAGCATCGATTGAATCGCCGTCAATGGCCGCACCGACATTTGCCAAGGGGTTCACATGGCCTTGCTTGAAGACGACCTGTCGGCAAGCAGCGCCATGGTGGTTGACAGCAACCCCACTTCACGGTCGATTCTGGTGTCGCAGTTGCGCGAATTTGGCATGGGCACCGTGGTGCAATGTGCCCGCCTGGCAGATGCCCGCAGGCAACTGGAGTACCGCAAATTTGACGTGGTTTTGTGCGAGCACCACTTTGCCGGTGAATCGAGCTCGGGGCAGGATTTGCTCGATGACTTGCGGCGCAACCAGTTGCTGCCTTTTTCCACCGTGTTCATCATGGTCACCGGCGAGGCCACCTACACCAAGGTGGCCGAAGCCGCAGAGTCGGCACTTGACGGCTACCTGCTCAAACCCCACAAAGCCACCCATCTGGGTGAGCGCCTGCGCCAGGCGCGCATCCGCAAGGCATCCCTGCAGGAAATCTTCACCGCCATCGAGGCCGCAGATTTCGACACTGCGGCGGCGCTGTGTCTGAAGCGCTTCGAGACGCGGGGCAAGTTCTGGCTGTACGCCGCCCGTGTCGGAGCCGAGCTGATGTTGCGTGTCGGCAAATACGACCAGGCGCAAAAGCTGTATCAGGCGGTGGTCAATGCCAAGACGCTGCCCTGGGCCAAGCTCGGCGTGGCCCGCGCCCAGTTGGACGAAGGCCAGACCGCCAAGGCCGTCAGCACGCTGGAAAACCTGATCAGCGAAGACCCCAACTACACCGATGCCTACGATGTGATGGGGCGCGCCCAGTTTGAGCAGGGCAAGTTCGATGCCGCACTGGCCACCTACAAAATGGCCAGTGACATGACACCCTCTTCCATCACCCGCCTGCAGAATCTGGGCATGATGTGCTATTACTCTGGTGAGCACAAAGGGGCAGAAAAATCGCTTGACCGCACCGTGCGGCTTGGGCTTGACTCAAAGATGTTTGATTGCCAGACGCTGGTGCTGCTGGCCTTTGTACGGCTTGAGACCGGTGACCACAAAGGCTTGCAGCGCTGCCGCGATGACTTTGCCCGGCTGCTTGAGCGCAATCCCGCCAGTGGCCGCCACCAGCGGCTGGCTGGCACCGTTGAAGCGCTGAACTTGATCGAGCAGCGTCAGTTTGCCCGCGTGCTTGAGGTGGTGCGCAGTATTTGCGCTCAGGTGAAAGACCCTGAGTTTGACTATGAGTCAGCGTCAAACCTGGTGTCGCTGCTGGCGCAGTTGGCCAACAAGGCCATCCTGCTTGACGAAGTGAATGCGGTGATTGACACCCTGGGGCTGCGTTTTGCCGGCACCCGCACCCTGGCAGAACTGCTGGCGGGCGCGTCCAGCGTTCATCCACCCTATGCCGAGCGCATTCGCGCAGCACATGTCCAGGTTTTGAAACTGGCGGAAAACGCCATTTCGCTGAGCATGGGCGGCAACCCCAGGGCCGCCATCGAAACCCTGGTCAAACATGGCAGCAGCACCTTGAGTGGCAAGCTGATTGAAACCGCCTACCTGGTGCTGCACCGCTACGCCGAAAAATTGACCGACGTGCATGAATTGACCGAGTTGGTGCAAGGCCTGCGCAGCCGTTACAGCACCCACATCACCCGTGCCGCGCTGGGCGAACAAAAGCGCCAGGCCGGTGGGCTGACCCTGCGCATTGACATCAAGAACGGCAAAGCGCCCGCCACACCTGCGCCAGCACCCGCAAGTTGACAGGTTTGCGGGCAGACGCGCGGGAAAACACTAGCGCCCCTGGGCCTGATTGCGTCAAATAATGGCTGACTGAAGTAGTTTGCTGGACTGCGCCCGCAGCCCGCCTTGCTTCACAACACGATTCACAGGAGATTTTTTCATGTATTCGATCAAAAAAGCCGGTCTGGCGCTGGCGCTGGGTGCAGCACTCCTGGCCCAGACGGCGCTGGCCCAACAGCAGTTTGTCAACGTACTTACCGGCGGTCAAAGTGGTGTCTATTACCCGCTGGGGGTGGCGCTGTCGCAAATCTATGCTAAGGCGATTCCGAATGTGCGCTCCACCGCGCAGGTCACCAAGGCTTCTGCCGAAAACCTCAACCTTCTGCAAGCGGGCCGTGGTGAGCTGGCACTGGCGCTGGCCGACTCGGTATCCGATGCCTGGAAGGGTGACGTAGAAGCCGGTTTTAAGACCAAACTCGACAAACTGCGTGGTCTGTCTGCTACCTATAACAATTACATCCAGATCGTCGCCAATGCAGACTCGGGCATCAAGACGCTGGCCGACCTCAAAGGCAAGCGCATTTCGGTGGGCGCTGCCAAATCGGGCACCGAACTCAATGCCCGCGCCATTCTGAAAGCCGCCGGGCTGACTTACACCGACCTCGGCAAGGTCGAGTATTTGCCGTTTGGCGAATCGGTCGAGCTGATGAAAAACCGCCAGCTTGATGCCACCTTGCAGTCAGCCGGGCTGGGTGTCGCCTCGATCCGTGATCTGGCCACTGCCATCAAGATCATCGTCATTCCGGTGCCCGCCG
>DAOSLL010000598.1:0-2968 GCA_035368905.1 Rhodoferax sp. | reverse complement strand
ATTGGAGTTCTCGGTGACCGACACCGGAGTCGGCATACCCGCAGACAAACTTGACTTGCTTTTTAAGCCGTTTTCTCAAACCGACAGTTCCATCACACGTGAATTTGGCGGCTCCGGACTCGGTTTATCGATTGTGAGCAGCTTGGCCAAACTGGCCGGCGGTGATGTGGGTGTCCAGAGCGAAGCGGGAAAAGGCTCACGCTTCTGGTTTCGCATTCGTGCTGGTCTGGTTGCCATAGGCACCGACAGCCGAAGGGAAGAGCGTTGCCTTGTTGGAGTCGCGCCACCTGAGATGTCCGCTTTCGCATTATCTGGACACGTGCTGGTGGTTGAAGACAACCCGGTTAACTGCATGGTGATCGAGGGTCTGCTGGATCAGCTTGGGGTACGTGTGACGCTGGTAAATAATGGTCAGCAGGCCGTTGATGCCGTCACCCAAGGTGAATCTCTGAATGCGATTCTGATGGACTTACACATGCCTGTGATGGATGGTTACACCGCCACCGAACAGATTCGCCTTTGGGAAGAAGACAATCAGCTGCCCCGTTTGCCGATCATTGCACTGACGGCTGATGCCTTCGAGGCGGATCATCAACACTGCATGGCGGTGGGCATGGATGACTTCCTGACCAAACCCATTGTTCTAGATGCACTGAAATGGACACTTGCCAAGTGGCTGCCCGATGCTCCCCAAAAGAGCACAAAAAACAGTGTGCCGCTCAAGCCGGTCGATATTGACGCGTTTAATGCCTTGGTCAGCGACTTGATACCTTTGCTGCAAGATCACAAATTCACCACAATCGCCCGCTTCAAAGCGCTGCAAAAGCTGGCGATGGATACCTACTTGGCCGATGAGCTTGAGGTCTTGGCATCCATGCTGCAAGAAATGCGTTTCGATCAGGTGTTGACGCGTCTGCGCCTCATCTGCTTTAACCACATCAGCGTTGATAAGAAAGTCCGATCATGACAGTACCTATCGCGCGAATCCTTATCATTGATGACACGCCAGCGAACCTGTTAGTGCTGTGCTCAGTGCTTGATAGTGAGTTCGAACTGCAATTTGCAACGTCAGGCCCGGTAGGCATTGCGTTGGCCCTGAAACACCCACCTGACCTGATCCTGCTCGATATCATGATGCCTGAAATGGATGGCTTTGAGGTATGCAGAAGACTCAAATGCAACCCGGTCCTCAAGGATATTCCGGTGGTGTTTATCAGCGCGCTATCGGAAATTGAATCGGAGTACCAAGGGCTTACCCTGGGTGCTGTCGACTACATTGCCAAGCCAGTCAATGTTGAAATAGCCACGCGACGCATTAGCAACCTCATTGAACGTGAAGTTCTTCGAAAAGATGTGATGGCACAAAAGAAGCTGTTGGAAGAAAGCGAAGCGTTCAAGCTGGCCATTTTGAACTCGCTGGCCGAAGAGATTGTTGTCCTGGATAAGTCGGGAGTCATTCAGGCAGTCAACAATCCTTGGTACAAATTCGCTCAGGACAATTGTCTTGCGTCAGGTACATTGGCACAGAACATTGACGTTGGCAGCAATTACCTCGAAGTGTGCCGAAAAGGGATTTCAGAGAGTTCACCTGATGCCACCTTGGCATCAGGCACATTGCGTGGCATAGAGGCTGTACTCGAAGGCACTTTGCCTTGCTTCAGCATGGAATATCCATGCCATTCACCAACGCAACAGCGCTGGTTCAAGATGGTTGTGGCACCGCTTCAGCGCAGTTTACATGGGGGTGCAGTGATCTCACATACCGATATCACTGAACGCAAAGTGATGCAAACCAGGCTCATTGACAGTGAGGCTCACCTTCGGGCCATCGTTAAGAATGATCCGGAATGCATCAAGATTGTGAATGAGGATGGGATCCTACTTCAGATGAACCCCGCAGGTTTGGCAATGATTGAGGCCAATACCCTGGAGCAGGTCAAGGGTGTACCCATTCTTCAGCTCATTGCACCCGAACATCACCAGGCATTTTGGGCTATGCATAAACGCGTCATCGCGGGCGAACATATGCAAATGGAATTTGAGGTGATCGGCCTAAAGGGCACTCGGCGTTGGTTGGAAACCCATGCTGTACCCATGCAGGATCATGGTCAGGCCGTGCATTTAGCAGTTACCCGTGATATCACACAGCGAAAGCAAATGGAAGCTCAAGTGTTGCAACTTGCATTCCACGATCCGCTCACAAGTTTACCGAATCGACGCTTGCTCCTAGACCGTCTAAGTCAGGCAATGACGGCTGGCAAGCGCAACGGTTGCTATGGCGCATTGATGTTCCTGGATCTGGATAATTTCAAAGTGCTCAATGATACGCATGGGCACCGTGTGGGCGACCTGTTGTTACTTGAGGTCTCAGATCGATTGAAAGCCTGTGTTCGGGAAGTAGATACCGTGTCTCGATTCGGCGGTGACGAGTTTGTGGTGCTACTGCACGATTTGGGTAAGCAGCGGCCGGAATCCACAGCACAAGCTGCGATAGTTGCGGAAAAAATCCGTTTCACGCTCCAAACCGTATATTCGTTGAGCATTGGCCATGAAGGGGGCTCAGTTAGTGAGGTCGAGCACCATTGCACCGCCAGTATTGGGGTGACTATTTTCTTTGGCCATGAAGTGAGCGAGGAGCACATCCTTAAGTTGGCTGATGCGGCGATGTACAAAGCCAAGGATGCTGGGCGCAATACGATTCGGTTTGCCGATATACCCCGGACGGGGACACCCTAAGTCGCCGCTGACGGTTTTGTCGCAACCTTGAAGTGAGCAGGCGAAACGTAGGAAATTGCTGCTGATTTCTTTGCTGTTCAACAGGCGGTCAATTGAAAGAATCTTCGTCCTCTGATTTTTCCCATCAGGATGGTCAAGAGTGGCTGTGATTAGTTGACCTACCTGGTCAACCCTGGCTGAAATGGATTGCTGATGTAGCAAACTGGACAGTGCCAAGTTCTCCCCGTTATTC
>DAOSLL010000597.1:0-3006 GCA_035368905.1 Rhodoferax sp. | reverse complement strand
ACATGAGAACATCAACTACGAATTTGAAACCCACTGTGTCTCGGTGGCTCTGGATTTGTGGGGCAACTTGAGCCAGCCGGGTCGCATATTTGTCAACGTCAGTGCCGATGTCCTGCTGCATCTTGTCGGGCAGTGTGGTTTTAACAGTTTGCTGACCATGCTCACGGCGATGGCAGTGTCCCCGCGCATGCTGGTGCTTGAGATTACCGAGTACGAGCGGGTGGCGGACATGGATAACCTGGCGGCAGTGGTCCAGGAGATCCGCTCGGCTGGCGTGGCACTCGCGCTCGATGATTTTGGTGATGGACGTTCCAGCTTGCGCCTGTGGTCGCAAATCAAACCTGAGTTTGTCAAGATCGACAAATACTTCACCAAAGCCATCAGCCAGCACGGCGACAAGCTCAAGACCATTCAGGCGCTGCAGCAAATCGCCGCGATTTTTGATACTGCCCTGATAGCCGAGGGGATTGAAACCGAGGACGATTTGCGCGTTCTGCGCGACTTGGGCATTCGCTATGGGCAAGGTTACTTTTTGGGTCGTCCGGCACGGCTGCCGCGCGAGAAGATTGACATGGCGGCCATGGCGGTGATTGGCGACCGCACGGTGGCTGTGTTTCCCGAGTTGCAACGTGCACCGAGTGCCGGGTCGCTCAGCCGTCTGGCGGTGATCCAGGCACCAACTGTCAATTTGCTCACCACCAACGATGAACTCGCCCGGTTGCTCTTCAAACATCCAGCACTGCACGCGATTGCCGTGGTGGACGGCACCCGTCCGGTGGCCATCATCAACCGTGCCGGATTCATGAACGAATACAGCAAGTTGTACTACCGCGAGATATGGGGTCAAAAATCTTGCATGTTTCACGCCAACCTTGAACCGCGTTTGATCGAGCGCAACCACAACATTGACGAGTTGGTCGGCATTCTCACGTCCGAGGATCAGCGCTATCTGGCCGACGGCTTCATCGTCACTGACAACGGCTGCTATCAGGGCCTCGGTACTGGCGAGCAGTTGGTGCGCTCAGTGACTGAAACCCGCATTGAGGCAGCACGTCACGCCAACCCGCTGACCTTCTTGCCGGGCAATATTCCGATTACCCAGCACATTGAACGGCTATTGGCCAGTGGTGTTGCGTTTGTCGCCTGCTACGCCGACTTGAACAATTTCAAACCTTTCAATGACCAGTATGGCTATTGGCGTGGCGACGAAATGATTCGCCTGCTGGCCAAACTGGCCCAGTTGCATTGCGATCCAAGGCGTGATTTTGTCGGGCATGTGGGCGGTGACGACTTTATTTTGCTGTACCAAAGTGACGACTGGCAGAGCCAATGCCAGCAGATCATCGACGAATTTGCGCAGCAGGCGATTGCCTTGTTTGACGCGCCTGCGCGCGAGGCAGGCGGCATTCAGGCGGAAGACCGCTTTGGTGTCACGCGGTTTTTTCCCATGACCACCCTGTCAATTGGTGCCGTCGAAATCAATCCACATCATTTTGCCAATGCTGAACAAGTTGCCTCGGTTGCGGCCTTAGCCAAGCACCATGCCAAAACGGACGGCAAAGGGCTGGTGATCAGGAGTGGGCCAGACCGTTGATTTGACAACGCCTGCCTTGGCGCTTTAGCGCAGCAACTTCGCCAATATGTCGGGCACTTCAAACACCGCGCGGTTTTGCATTTTTCTGACGTTGGCCTGCCATTGCGGCAACTGGCTCACGATTTCATCCACAGCGGCCCGCACCTTGGCAAAACTGGGCACAACCACGCCCAGACCGTGTTCGCTCACCCACTGCGTGTTCCATCGCTCTTGGGGCATGGTCCAGGCATTGCGCGCGATGATCACCGGCAAGCCCATGTGCACTGCCTCACTGAGGCTGGCCGGCCCCGGCTTGCCAATAAAGAAGTCCGCCAGTCGCATCCAATAGGCAACATCGTCGGTAAATTCGACCACGACCCGAGCGGCTGTGGAAGGCGCTCGGCGCAGCGATTGGGCCAGAGCGGCGTTCCTGCCACAGATCAGTATCAAAGGGGTATCTGGCAAGCTGCTGGCGATGTGCTTCATGGCACCTGAACCGTAGCCGCCAAACATCACCACACCGACAGGTTGTTGCAGGTCGAGCCCATGCTTGCGCCGCTCTGCCACGCGATCTATGACATGCGGTAAATAAAAATGCGGCGAAATGATCATGCCAGAGGTCTGGTGAACGCGCGCGGCGGGGCAGCCTGCCGACATGGCTTGACCGACTGCATGCTCTGTACCGCAGACAAGGTGTTGTGGCTGATCGGGCTCGATCCAGAAGCTCGGTGGGTAATCGGCCATGTCGGTCAGCACCGTCACAAAGGGCACGTGGGGCAGCGCCGCAGACAGGCTTTGACACAACGCCCGGTTGAAATTGGGAATCAACGACACCACCAAGTCCGGTCGGGTTGCCAGCCAGTGCGCTTGCATCCGCCTGAGCATGGTCTTGTGACTGAGCCGGATCAACCATTGCAACAGCTTTAACTCTTGCGACATGCCCAGCGTCATGCCACTGGCAAGGCATTTGTTGTAAAGGTCTTCCGGTTGCAGGCCGAAGTTGTCGTGAAACCGACCGTCTGGATCCAGCATTTCGAACAGATTGACCGAGCGAGTCTGCCAGGGTTCAGATTGCATGGCCTCTTTGAGCGCCCTGGCGGCGGCTCGATGCCCACCACCCGCATTGAAGTAGATGAGGTCAACGCAGGTCATGTTGGCAGCCGTTCGACCCTGACCGGCCGGGACAATGGCGTTCGATCAAGACGCATTGGTTGCAAGCCCACTTTGGCTGCTTGACGATCATCGGTGCAAGCTGAAGCACGCTGGTACTGGCTGGATCGACTGTCACTTTGACCCAGTGCAGGCTGGGGCTGCCAAAGGTTTGCAAACCTGCCAAACGTATTCAGCATCTGGGTTGGGGCATGATCATGTTGCTGCTGCGACCGACGGCAGCAAAGGCCGCCACGGCAAGGCCCAGGGCAGCGGCCAGCGTA
>DAOSLL010000596.1:2545-3010 GCA_035368905.1 Rhodoferax sp. | reverse complement strand
ACCTTGATGGCCACTTTGCAAACCATCGTGCGCAATACCTGTCGCACGCCAGGCGGTGCGCCAGATGCACCCACTTTTGAGATCATCACAACGCCCAACCACACACAAAAACGCGCCCTCGAATTGATCGCCCAGATCAGAATGTAGTCAGAACTCGGAACACTGATTTGGCTGATTTTCATTGGGAAAACGCGGCTTTTTTTGGGGAAGAACTTCAGTCTAACAATTATGTATAAAGCGCTAGTAGCTATAAAGGTAGAAGCAGCCTGGCGGCATCGCGGGCAAAATAAGTCAACACGCCATCGGCGCCGGCGCGCTTGAAGGCAAGCAGACTTTCCATCATCACTGCATCATGGTTGAGCCAGCCGTTTTGTGCGGCAGCTTTGAGCATGGCGTATTCGCCCGACACTTGGTAGGCAAAGGTCGGGATCAAGAAGCTGTCCTTGACGCGACGGACCACATCCA
>DAOSLL010000596.1:0-2535 GCA_035368905.1 Rhodoferax sp. | reverse complement strand
CCCTCGGCAATGTCCATGGCTACTTCGCGCAGGGCTTCATCGCTGTTGCCGGGGTCCATCTGGTAAACGTTTTTGTTGCCTTTACCAAGATTGCCAGCCGAGCCAACTGCGTCGCGAAAGGGGCCGTAGAACGCGCTGGCGTATTTGGCGCTGTAGGCCATGATGCGGGTGTGCACAAAATGGTGGGCTTCCAGCGCCTGGCGTATGGCACCGATGCGGCCATCCATCATGTCGCTGGGGGCCACGATGTCAGCCCCGGCTTCGGCTTGCGTCAGAGCCTGCTTGACCAGTACCTCCACCGTGGCATCGTTCATGATGTAGCCGTTTTCCTCTGGGCGAGGGTCAGGCAGACCGTCTTGCCCGTGGCTGGTGAAGGGGTCGAGTGCGACATCGGTCATGATGCCGAGCTCAGGAAATTCTTTTTTCAAGGCAGCAATCACGCGCGGCACCAGGCCATCAGGATTGAGGGCATCGCGACCATCCGGGGTTTTCAGACAGGAATCAATCACCGGAAACAGCGCCATCACCGCAATGCCTAGCTTGACGCAATCCTCTGCCACCGGCAGCAGCAGGTCCAGACTCAGACGTTCAACGCCCGGCATGGAGGAAACTGCCTGGCGTTGTTGTTTGCCGGCAACAACAAAGACCGGATAAATCAGGTCGCTGGATGTGATGGCATGTTCGCGAACGAGGTTGCGGGTGAAGCTGTCGCGACGCAAACGGCGTGGACGAGCGAGCGGGTAAGGCGCATACGGAGTCATGCAGGGTCCCTCATTTCTTTGAAATTTTGATTGAGAAGGCAAAATAATTGTCGCACTGGCTTGAAACAGGCTCAATTCTTTGTTAAATTAGACCCCGGGCAGTTTACTGCTCCCCGCTTTTCCTCCCTGAGCGGGGCCTTGATGTGTGACAGCAAATAGGCTTACCACCCCAGCCCTTGTGCTGGGGTTTTTTTTGCCCATTGCCATCAAATTGGACTGTTTTCATGCTTTGGATCAAGTCGTTTCACATTGTATTTGTTGCCAGTTGGTTCGCGGGTCTGTTTTATCTGCCGCGTATTTTTGTGAATCTGGCGATGGTGCCGGTCAGTTCCACGGCCGAGCGAGAGCGGTTGCTACTGATGTCACGCAAGCTGTTGCGCTTTACGACCATCATAGCCATTCCTGCGATTGGCTTGGGCATCTGGCTTTGGGTGGTTTATGGCATTGGCTGGGGCCCAGGCAACGGCTGGATGCACGCCAAATTGCTGGCTGTGGCCATTGTGCTGGGTTACCACCATGCTTGCAGCGCAATGCTCAAGAAGTTTGTGCGCGGTGAGCAGCGCCATAGCCATGTCTGGTACCGCTGGTTCAATGAGGCACCGGTGATTTTGATGTTGATCATTGTCTGCCTGGTGGTGCTCAAGCCTTTCTGAGGCTGTCATGCCGACGCATAAGACTTCGGCATGGCCTCTGGCGCTGGTTTACGCAGGATTGATTGTTTACGCCAGTCTTTACCCTTTTGCCTACTGGCGAGATCAAGGCATTGCCTCTTGGCACTTTTTGCTGGCACCCCTGCCGCGCTATTGGACCAAGTTTGATGTTGTGACCAACGTGCTGGGCTATGTGCCACTGGGATTTTTGTTGATGTTGAGCGCACTGCGCACCGGACGCAGACGTTTCGCATTGCTGCTTGTCGTCGTGGCCGCTGCCGTACTGTCTTTCATGATGGAGTCGATGCAGGTTTTCCTGCCCGACCGGGTGCCCTCCAACCTGGATCTGGTGCTCAACACGTCAGGTGGTCTGCTTGGCGCGGTGGTCGCATGGAGTCTGGAAAAGCTCGGCGTGTTGCAGCGCTGGGGCCGATTTAGGGCAATCTGGTTCATCGAGGAGCCGCGCGGAGCTTTGGTCTTGCTGGCGTTGTGGCCGATGGCTTTGCTGTTTCCGGCAGCAGTGCCATTTGGTTTGGGCCAAGTGATGGAGCGTCTCGAGCTTGCGCTGGTTGAATTGCTGGCTGACAGTCAGTTTTTGGAATGGCTGCCCATGCGCGAGATCGAACTCCAGCCGCTGACTGCTGGCGCTGAGTGGTTGTGCGTGGCGCTGGGGCTGCTGATTCCCGGATTGTTGGGTTTTTGTGTCATTGAGCGCCGCCTCAAGCGGGCTTGGTTTCTGGTTTGGATTGGATTTTTTGGCGTTGGTGCAACCGGCTTGAGCGCCGCGATGAGCTTTGGCCCAGAGCACACCTGGGCCTGGCTGACCGGACCGGTGGAAGCCGCGCTGGCGGCGGCGGCGCTGGGTCTGCTGTCATTTTTGTGGCTGCCGCGGCGTGCCTGCTCAGCGCTGCTGGTGCTGGCATTGGGTATCTATTTGAGCCTGATCAACCAGACTTCGACCAGTCCCTATTTTGAACAAACGCTGTTCATGTGGGAGCAAGGGCGATTCATTCGTTTTCATGGGTTGGCGCAATGGTTGGGCTGGTTATGGCCGTTTGCGACGCTGGTGTATGTGCTGAGCCTTATTTGGAACAAAGAGCCAAAAAACTAAAATCACAGGCATG
>DAOSLL010000595.1:0-3014 GCA_035368905.1 Rhodoferax sp. | reverse complement strand
ATGTGGTCGAAATCGACGAAGGCGCCGCAGACCAGCGCCGCCAGGAAGACCCAGGTGACCGGGATCAGCGCCTCGTGGCCAAGCGGCGTCATCCCCAGCGGCGGCGGTTCGATCGCCGCCTGCAGGAAGACGGCGCAGAAGAGAAGGGCGGTGAGCAGCTCGACGCCGATGTAGCGGGCGGAGATCGGCTGGCGGCACCAGCGGCATCTGCCGCGCAGCAGCAGCCAGCTCAGCCGGGAAGACTTGAGTACCCCGCTGCCAGACGACGACCTGGTGCTGCGGGCTGCACGCGTGTTGCAGCAGGTCAGCGGCACCCGGCAAGGCGCACACATCGTCATCGACAAACGCATCCCGACGCAAGCGGGCATGGGCGGTGGCTCATCTGATGCGGCATCGACCCTGTTGGCCTTGAATCGGCTTTGGAATCTGAAGATTGGGCTGGCAGAACTGCTTACCCTGGGATTGCAGTTGGGTGCCGATGTGCCTTTTTTTCTGGGCGGCAAAAACGCCTTTGTGACAGGCATTGGTGAAAAGCTGGCCCCGGTTGCCGTGTCACCGGGGCGTTACCTGGTCATCAAACCGGCGCAAGGGGTGGCAACGGGCCGAATTTTTTCGGACCCGCTTCTGAAAAGAGATTCCGAGCCCACTATAATCGCAGGCTTCGCTGCAGATGTTGACGGTTTTGGTCGCAACGACTTGCAAGACATCGCGAGGCAGTTCTGTCCCGGTATTGACCTGGCAGTTGACTGGTTGGGCCGACAGGGATTGACTGGTCGAATGACGGGTTCCGGGAGCGCTGTATTTGCGAAACTGTTGCAAGACATTGTGCCTGACGGCCTACCTGAGTCGTTTCAGTTTAAGGTTTGCAGCAGTTTGCCGGTTCATCCGCTTGTCGGCTGGGCGGTATAGGTTGGTTTTTCGGTAAGGCGCTTCGCGTTTTACCCGCGTAGGGGAGTCGCCAAGCTGGTTAAGGCACTGGATTTTGATTCCAGCATGCGAAGGTTCGAATCCTTCCTCCCCTGCCAAATTTCCATGCATGTTGTTATCAGACATGTCGATGCGTTTGCGACTAACTAGTTGGGATCTACATGCAGGTCGATCAACCCCCTGAATTTATGGTTTTTACCGGCAATGCCAACCCGTCATTGGCGGCCGATATCGCGCGTTACTTGAAAACCGAATTGGGTGCCGCCACTGTAGGCCGCTTCTCTGATGGCGAGGTGACGGTTGAAATCCGGCAAAACGTGCGTGCGCGTGATGTCTTTGTGGTGCAAAGTACCTGCGCGCCGACCAACGAAAACCTGATGGAACTGCTGATCGTGGTTGATGCGCTCAAACGTGCATCAGCCGAGCGCATCAGTGCCGTTATTCCCTATTTTGGTTATGCGCGGCAAGATCGGCGGCCGCGCTCAAGCCGGGTGCCAATCACCGCCAAAGTGGTGGCTAACATGCTGCAGGCGGTAGGCGTGGCGCGCGTGTTGACGATGGATTTGCACGCTGACCAGATTCAGGGTTTTTTCGATATTCCGGTGGACAATATCTACGCCTCGCCGGTTCTGTTGGGCGACCTCAAGCAAAAGAACTACGACGATCTGATTGTGGTGTCGCCCGATGTCGGCGGCGTTGTGCGGGCACGGGCACTGGCCAAACAGCTCGACTGTGATCTCGCCATCATTGACAAACGTCGCCCCAGAGCCAACGTCAGTGAAGTCATGCACGTCATTGGCGAGATCGATGGCCGCAACTGCGTCATCATGGACGACATGATTGACACCGCCGGCACGCTGGTCAAGGCGGCCGAGGTACTTAAGCGCCGCGGGGCAAAAATGGTCTATGCCTATTGCACCCATCCGATCTTTTCGGGCCCGGCCATCGACCGTATTACCCATGGTGTGGCACTTGACGAGGTGGTTGTCACCAACACCATACCGCTCAGCCCAAGCGCCCTTGCCTGTCCCAAGATCAGGCAGCTCAATGTGGCACCACTGATCGCCGAAACCATCCACCGCATTGCTCAGGGCAAGTCGGTCATGAGTTTGTTTTCTGACCAGAACAACCTGTTCTGAGCAGAATGCCGAGTAGCTCGCAGGTCCGCTTCTGGACGGCGGGCTTTTTTAAATCAGGGTCGCACTGGTCGCGGTCGGCCCTACCAGGAGTTAGAAAATGAAATTTGTCGCTTATGAGCGTTCCAAGCAAGGTACGGGTGCGAGCCGCCGTCTGCGCATTACCGGTCGCACGCCCGGTATCGTTTACGGTGGTAAGGCTGAGCCTCAATTGATTGAAGTTGACCACAATGCGTTGTGGCACGCCCTGAAAAAGGAAGCCTTCCACGCCAGCATTTTGACCATGGATGTGGGCGGTGCAGAAAGCAACGTGCTGTTGCGCGATGTGCAGGTTCATCCCTTCAAGCAACTCATCTTGCACATTGATTTCCAGCGTGTCGATGCCACCACCAAGTTGCACATGAAGGTGCCGCTGCACTTCTTTGGCGACGACCAATCCCAGGCAATCAAGGCTGAGGGCTGTATCGCCAACCACGTTTTCAGCGAACTCGATGTACTGTGCTTGCCGGGCGATCTGCCGGAATTCATCAAGGTGGATTTGAGCGGCCTCAAAAAGGGCAGTTCGCTGCATCTGTCCGACATCGAACTGCCCAAGGGCGTGAAGGCCGTCACCCGCGGCGGCGACAAGAACCCGGTGGTGGTATCAGTGGTGGTGGTGTCCGCCGCTGAAGCGCCTGCAGCAGATGCCGTTGTAGGTGATGCCACAGCGGTCAAGCCTGCTGCGGCGAAGCCTGCTGCTGCCAAGCCTGCCGCAAAGGCCGCAGCCAAACCGGCAGCCAAGAAGTAGTCTGTTTGCGGGCGACCTACAGGCTCACCTCGGTGAGCCTTTTTTTTGAACCAGCAACGCATAATCTGACCATGCTCCCGGATTCCTCAGTTGACCACTTGTTTTCATCGGTAAGTCCTCATGAATATTGACTTTTTCAGCTTCGATGGGGTTCACCCATTGGG
>DAOSLL010000594.1:0-3020 GCA_035368905.1 Rhodoferax sp. | reverse complement strand
CTCGGCCTGGGCCAGGCGCAGCGCTTTGAGTTTTTCGCGGCGCTCCCCAATTAACTGGTTTTCATCCTGCGGGGTTGGGCTGAGCGATGGGGCAGTGGTTTGAACAGACATGTAGGGCAATCAAGGGTAACGGGGGGTAACGCGCATCTGGCATTTTGCGTTGGCAAAGCCAAGGCTTTCAAGCCGTTGCAAGCACGCAAACCCTGCATTTTAAAGGGCCGTTGTGTCGCTATGATGCAGCGCACTGCCATCTTCTTACCCAATGCCATGCTGTACCAAATTGTTTCCTTGTTGCTTGAGGTTGTGACCGGCTTCCTGAGCGGTGCCTGTCTGCTGCGCTTGTACATGCAATACCAGCGTATCCCGGTGTCGGCGCGCTCCGGCAATCCGCTGGGGCGGCTGGTGTTTGCACTGACTGACTGGATTGTCTTGCCGCTGCGTCGTGTGGTGCCTTCAATTGGGGCCCTCGACACCGCCAGTCTGGTGGCGGCTTACCTGTTGCAACTGCTTGAGTTCGGCCTCTTGTGGCTGCTGGCGGGTGGCGCTGGTGGCCTGTATGCGGTGCCAATTCTGGCCGGTTTTGGGGTGCTGCGGATGGCGATCTCCGGCATGACCGGGGCGGTGATTGTTTATGCCGTGCTCTCGTGGGTATCAACCCAGTCGCCCATGGTTGACGTGATCGAGCGACTGGTGACACCACCGCTGACACCGATCCGGCGCGTGCTACCGCTGGTCGGTGGCATTGACCTGTCGCCACTGGTGCTGCTGGTCCTGTTGCAAATTGTGGCTATCGTGCTGGGGCATTTGCAGGCATCGGCGCTGTTGGCATTCTGATGTTTTGACTGCCCCGTCGAATCGGCTTCGCCGCTATCGAGACCACTGGTTCGCCGCCGGTTACCTGCCATTGAACTTGCGGCCTGCTCACCATCGTTTTTGGCCACGCTTTGCATTGCTTGCATCAGTGCTGGGCATTTCATGCAGAAACGCCTTGACCCCGCTCACCATGGCTGCGATGGTGCGTCTAAGTATCTGCGCAACCAGCACCTTGTCTGGTACTTCGTTGGGTCCTGCAATGAACATCTCTGCAGATGCCTTCATTTTTCCAGCGTTATCCTTTTCCTGATACGAGAGCTTGACCACCTTGTTGTTTCCATTGACCACGTTCAGAGCAATCAGAGAACGCAGGTAGTTTTCCTTGGTCACGGTGAAGAAGTTCGGATAAACCAGCATGAAATATTCCGGGTCTTCCTGGGCATCAATCAAAATGTAAAAAGCCCCGTGCTCGGGCAATTCAAATGTGATATCACCGGCATGATCGACATGCGAATCAATATTGAGCACTGCCTTTACGACCGAACGATAGAATTCCTGCAGTTCAGATTTACTAGCCACTCTGATTCTCCTGGTTGCGTTTTACTGAACAGTTATATCAATGGTGACCGCCACCGCTGTGCTCATCACTTGGTTTGCGGATCGTGACGATGGCAGTCACCAAACTGACCACCAATGTAGCCAGCAGCAGCAAGCCTGTTGAATGGATCTGGTGCTGATTGAAATCTTCAAAAGAGTTGCACACATGCGTTCCGGGAACCTGCATGGCAGTGTGCGAATCTGCCGGATGGGTCATTTCGATGTTTTTTTGAATCTCTTCCTTGGTTGCATACGGACTGTTCCACTGATTCCAGTGGAAGAACGAAATAGCATCACATTTGGACTGAAGATCCTGGAATTCAATGACCTTTTCACCAGCCTCAAAAGCAAAATACCCGGTAAAAATTGCACCACCTGCGGCCATGACTGCCCGGCGTGCATGTTGCTGACCCTCATGCGACTTCTTGACGGCAGCCTCCGTCGTTTTGAGTCGATCACCAATCAGCTTCTTGAAGTGGTCCACAGCTTCTATGGTCCCAATTTCCTTGTCCATCTGTTTCATGAGCATCTCGGGGAAATAGGTGTAGGAATGCGGTTGCGGAGGACGTACCAAATTGCCCAATGCCACGCTCAGCGCGGTTTGCGTGATTTCATGCATGTGGGTCGACAGCGCGTGGTGTATTTCCTCGTGCTTCTCGCGCGCAAGTTTCTCTTCTTTCGGCTGAAAATCCAAAGCAACCAGGGAAAATGAAAACATGAGGGGAATGGAGCCGTATAGAACTGCAGACAAAAAATCAATGTGCAACAGATTTGCCGCAGCAGGCCAAAGCCCCAACATTAAACTGACGATTGAAAGCCCGATTTGCGGACCCCAGAAGACGCTCAAACGTGATGCCAAATGGAGCAATTGGGTACGAGAATTGGCAATGTCACGTGAAACTGCCCAGGCCAATACGCCAAAACCTGGCAAGGATACTGCCGGATGCAGTACCACGCAGAAAACCACGACCGCCAGGCAGAATGCGAAATAGGCACCAAGCACGTTGCCTGGCGTATCAAACGGGAACGACAACTTCTTGTGTTTGTCCGATGTTTCCGCGGGCTGGTGCTTGCGCAGCAAAAGATTGCTGATTTCAATTTTCTTTCGACCAAGTGTTGCCAATAGAAACAGCCGAGCGGCACCGGCGCGAATAATTGGCGCTGAACTTCTCAAAGTGGCACCGGGGGGCAAAGATAGGTGCCATACCTCGGGATTTTTTGGATGACGGGTTATTTGAGCAGAATTGTCATGGTTGTTACTCGTGACGTACAACCTCAGTTCCCCCCGATCCAACACAATTGATTCAGGCAACGGCGTTACATGCAGGCCATCGGGGACCAGCGGAATTCCCAGCGGATTGCCAAAATCAATCTCCACGACATGCTCCTTTTTCTCAGGAACCGCGATTTGGTTGGATTTGCCATCTGCTGCAGGCACGCTGCCAAGCAACTTGGCTTGTGCGTCTTCCTGGAACCGCCTTGATTTGTTCTGGCATGATTTCTCTTCAGCCGAAATATTGATATCAACGGAAAGGGCGGGCAGAAACAGCCCGAAATCCTCGCGGTCGGCACCGACGAACAGACCGTCGACGAACTCGCGAACATCGCGC
>DAOSLL010000593.1:0-3034 GCA_035368905.1 Rhodoferax sp. | reverse complement strand
AAGCTGCTCTTTGGTGACACCGGGCACATCACCTTTGGCATCCCAGCGGTTCAGGTTCCAGCCACCCTCGCCCACCCAGGCCTTGAACATCAACAGGGCCTTGGCGCGCTCGGCATCGGTTTCGCCCAGATGTTTGTACATATTGCCCGGCTTTTTGTCGGCGGTATTGCTGCCGTCGTCGAGGCGACGCATGAACGCACCGTGGTCCGGATAGGCCACTATCGCCAGCAGGTTTTCGTAGGTATCGGTACGCGGGCCGAGTTTGTCGTCGATGTACTTTTTCTCGTTGAGCTTGAATTCCTGCAAGGTGGGCGCATCACCCGCATGGCATTCGGCACACTGGGCCTTGATAAACGGCTTGATGTCATTTCGGTAAGTCACATCCGCAGCCATGGCTGGCAAGACGATTGATGCGCTGACCACGGCAGCCAATAGACTCAATTTCATTTTTTCTCCTCGGTTGATAAACGACACGCTCAGGGCTTTGCAGCCGCCTCGCCAAACAATTCTGCCGGGCCCGGGCCCTCTGGCTCCTTGTGGGCAATTGCAAAGTGGCACTCGATGCAGGTCTTGCCCTCGGCCTTGCCCTTGGCATGGCGGACCTTGGCCTTGGCGGTCTGCAAGTCGGCACTCATCTTGTCTTCGCGGTGACAACTGCGGCACTGGTGTGAGTCACTCGCCTTCATGTCCCGCCACACCCTTTGCGCCATGACCGCGCGCTTAGCCTCAAACTTCTCGCGGGTGTCGATGGAGGGCGAAATGTAGGTGTAATAAAGGTCCTTGGTGGCCTTGATCTTGGCCAGAATCAAGGGGCCGGGCTCGTGCGGCACATGGCAATCGGTACAGATGGCCCGCACACCGGTGCGGTTGACATCATGGATGGTGCCCTTGTACTCGGCATAGTTGTAGGACATTTCATGGCAGCCAACGCAAAACTCCTCGGTACTGGTAAACGCCAGCACATAAGCACCCGAAATACCCACCGAGACTGAAAAGCCCAGCAGCACAACGAGCAGCCCGATCGTCAACAGCCAGTGCCGACGCATCCATTTGAAGAACGGCCGCATCCTGAATGGCAAGCTGTAAGCGCTGACTAACGTGACAAGATGTAGCGGGCGACGTTTTTGATGGCAGCGTCGTCTTTGGACTTGATCTTGGTGTGCTCTTCCTTGACACCATCAATTTCAACGCTTGGACCGGTGGTCATGTGGGTCACCAGTTTGGACTCGGCATCGGCCTTGCCCTTGTATTTGGCGGCTGTCTTCTTGAATGAGGGGCCATCCTTTTGCTTGTCAACCGAATGGCATTTGCCACATTTGCTGTCCTCGATCAATTTCTCGGCAGCGGCCACATCCACGGCCTGGGCGCAAAGCGGCGACACGACACCCATCAATCCGGCCAGCAGCGCCAAACGACCAATAGAAAGCAAGGGAGAGGTAGACATGAATGTTTCCTGTTGTTGTTGAAGTTTTTGCCTATCCCTGACGCATGCTATGCGAAAAACCAGTGAACGGCGCACATTCGATTGATTTAAATCAATCAAGATCGCTTTAAGCTGAGGAAGAACAACAACTCAGACAATAACTTCGGGCCTGCTTTTTCACCAAAACAGGCCGAGTGCAAGCATCGATTTACTATCTACCTGATAGCAATCAGCGCTTATTCCATAAAGGACAGCGGCATAAATGACTGAATTTTATGCAGCACGGGGCGATCCGGTCAACGCGCCAGCACCTGCTGCCTCACTCAAACACTGGCTGCTCGGGCCTGGCCACCGGTTTGCCCGCGCCGACCCAGGCATCAAAGCCACCGACGATCGATTTCACGTTCAGATAACCCATGTCCTGCAGCGCAACCGCCGCCAGCGCAGCACGGCCACTGGTTTTGCAGTACAGCACCACTTTCAGGTCGCGGGCCTGCAACGACGGGTTGCTGCTGAACCTGAACTCAAGGATGCCGCGTGAAATATGCACGGCACCGCCAATATGACCGGCGGCGTATTCATCGGCCTCGCGCACATCAACCAGCACGTCAGCGTCGCGAATCGCATCAACGGCCTGTTCAACCAACAATTCATGCACCTGCGCCTTGGCGGAAAGAACCAGATCGTGGGCTGTTTTCATGAAATTCTCCTGATAGATGTTATCATTAATACTACTATAAACATAGCTGTCAGCGCTTATGCTGATTGGGCTGGCGGCTGATTTCATTCATATTTTTTGACCTATCCAGCGGGTCACGCAGGCCAGGCCCTGATGACCGGCACCCTCAGCCAGCATGACTTCACCATGCCAGGCCAGCAAGGGGGTCAGCATAGCGCCAAAGTCTGCTTCCAGCAGCGCGGGCAAGTAAAGCATTGCTGCATCCTTCGGGCCACCACTGGCATGGCTCAACTGATCCGGGTGAAAAGCTTCCAGCAGCAGCAGGCCACCGGTCCTCAAACCCTGCGCCAGTCGGCGGTGGGCGCTTTGGCGAATGTGCTGCGGCAAATGGGTAAATACCAGCACCACCGCATCAAAGCTCGCAGCTTCGGGCGACCAGTCGGCCAGATCCACCTGCAGGGTGGTCAAAGCGACCCCCCGGCTGGCAGCCAGCGCATTGGCCTTTTGCAGGCCCACGGCAGAGCTATCGACAGAGGTCACGCGGCGCCCCTGCTGTGCCAGCCAGACCCCATTGCGTCCTTCGCCATCGCCTGGCACCAGCACCTGGCTGGCAGGGGCCAGACGCGCGGCCTGCTGCAGTAAAAACGCGTTGGGCTCGGTTCCGTATTTGTAGCCCGGTTCGGCAAACCGCTGATCCCAAAAATTCATATTTGAACCCCTTAGCCGGACGAGCCGGAATCGATGAGCCTTCGTCGCGAGGGCGCGACTCCTGCACAAACCGTCGGCACCTATTTGAATGTGCAGGAGTCGCGCCCTCGCGGCGAATGACTTTGAATATTTGAATTCTTCGCATGGTGTGCAAAGATTTGACCTGTTAGACTGGACAGTGCGTAGTTCCCCCCTTCGTGTTCAGGCCGCCATTGGCTGCGCAT
>DAOSLL010000592.1:0-3035 GCA_035368905.1 Rhodoferax sp. | reverse complement strand
GTGCATCCCAACTCCTTGGTGCAAAACGGGGAGTTATTCCCGACCACATCCTTACCTCAATTGCGATAGCAGCCACGGGATTGACCATCGCTGATCGGCAAGCCCGGCGACGCACGCTTTATCATCGCCCGATGTCTTCCAGCCTTACCCTGACCTCGTCATTGAAAAGCTTGCCCTGTGCCTTGCGCCGCCAGTTGGACAGCGTCTGGTTCATGCTGAAATTTGGCGCGGTGCTGCTGGTGCTGGCCCTCACCCCTTCCACTCACACCGCAGCCTACCGCGCCAACACGGCGCGGCGCATGTACACCAGCACCTGGCAGGTGTTGCCCTGGTTTATGGCACTGTCGGCCTTGCTGAGCCTGGTGCTGATTCGCATCGTGGTGGTCACCGCCCTGAGCTATGGCCTGTCGCAATACGCGCTGCAGATGGTGGTGCGGGTGCTGGTGCTGGAGCTGATTCCGCTGTCAGCCGCGATGTTTGTCGCGCTGCGCGCCGGGCTGGCTTTCAACATTGGCGCACCCGGTGTTGCCGCTGGCGGGCGGGTGAGTAAAGTGTCTGAACTGGCGCTTGATGACCTGCGCACCGAGCTGACCCCGCGCGCTCTGGCCGATGCTTTTTCGGTGCTGGCATTGGCCATGGTCAGCAGCGTGGTGGCGCTGGCGCTGGCTTACCTGATGGTGTATGGCCTGTCGCCCTGGGGTTTGCCAGGTTTTACCCGCGCGGTTGGTCAGGTGTTTGACCTGACGGTGTCACTGAGCTTTGTTTTGAAAGCCTTTTTCTTCAGCATGGCGGTTGCCGTGGTGCCGCTGGCGGCCAGTCTGGAAGCGGTTGCCCCCGCGTCGCAAAGCGGCATTCAACCCGGCGCAGTGCGTTTGTTTCTGGTCTTGCTGCTGCTCGAAGCGGCTTCGCTGATCGTCAAGTACCTCTGAAAAACCTGCCCAAACATGACATTCAAGCCAGATTCCTCAGTTGGACGCAAACCAGCCAGCAGCCACGCCCCCATGCCCGTTGCCAGCGGTTCCAGCCAGTGCCTGGTGCCGTAGCCCACTGAGTGAACGCTGTCGAAAAAAATACTAAATGCACACAAGGAGCAACCAATGAAAACAAGCTGTCAACTGAAAAACTCAGGTTCAAGCCCAGCATGAACGATTGCCCGCCCCCGCCCGACCCGGTAACCGCCCCGCTTGCCAGTCTGGAGCGC
This sequence comes from Rhodoferax sp., assembly GCA_035368905.1. Lineage (GTDB taxonomy): Bacteria > Pseudomonadota > Gammaproteobacteria > Burkholderiales > Burkholderiaceae_C > Rhodoferax. Next base: position 1,834 of record DAOSLL010000592.1, on the reverse strand, counting down.
AAGGCAGTGGCCTTGCTGACGCTGGTGCTGCTGATCATTGCCGGCTTTGTGCTGTATGTGATGTTTGCCCGTGGCGTGTTTGAACGCACCCGGCAACTGGTGCTGCTGTCAGACGACTCCGAGGGTGTCATTGTCGGCATGGACATGACCTTTTCCGGCTTTCCGGTCGGGCGGGTGCAGCGCATCGAGCTGGCCGACGACGGCAAGGTGCGCATTGTGATGGAGGTGCCCGAAAAGGACGCGCGCTGGCTGCGCACCTCCAGCATCTTCACGCTGGAGCGCGGCGTGGTAGGCGACACCCGCATTCGCGCCTTTAGCGGCATCCTGACCGACCCGCCGCTGCCTGCCAATGCCGAACGGACGCTCTTACGCGGCGACATGGCGGCAGAAATTCCGCGCCTGGTGGCATCGGTGCGCGCCTTGCTGGAAAACCTGGAAACCATGACCGGCTCTGATTCCAGCATCAACACCAGTCTGGCGCACCTGAAAATCGTCACCGCCCGTCTGACCGGCCGCTACGGGCTGCTGACCGGTGCGCTGGGCAGCGAAGAAAACGCCAAAAAACTCATCACCACGCTCGACAGTGCCAATGCGCTGCTGGGCAAGGCCGACCGGCGCGTCTTTGGTGCCGGCGGCGTGGTTGACAGCACCCAGGCGACGCTGGCTGGCAGCCAGGCGGCCATTGCCCAATTGACCGCGCTGCTGGCCGACACCCGGGTAACCCTGACCAAGGTGGATGCCGTGCTGCTGGAAGCGCAGGCGGTCGGTGCCAACGCGCGCACTGCCAGCGTTGACCTGGGCATCTTGCGCGCCGAGGTTGAGGCCAGCCTGCGCAAGATCAGCCACTTGACCGACGAGATCAACCGCAAATGGCCATTTGCGCGTGACACGGAGATCAAGCTGCCATGAGCCATCGCACCAATCGCACCAATCGCACCAATCCCCAGGCCGCTGCCCCGAGCAGCTTCGCCCGCCACCTTTGGTTTGGCCAGACGGCAAAGGCCGCAGCGGCTACCAGCGCTGTGTTGTCTGCTGCGCTGCTGCTGGGTGCCTGCGCCACGACACCGGCCCCACCTGACTGGCAAGCCAATGCGTTTGCCGCACTCAACAGCTACACCGCCGCCTACCTGGCTGGCAACAGCCGGATCGCCGAGTTTGAATTCAGGCGCGCCAGAGCCGAAGTTGCCCGCACCGGCCGCCCTGACCTGGTGGCACGGGTTGAACTGGTGCGCTGCGCCGCGCAAGTGGCCAGCCTCGATTTCAGCGCCTGCACCGGTTATCAGGCACTGGCAGCAGATGCCCTGGTAGCCGAGCAAGCCTATGCCCAATTTCTGACCGGCCGCTGGGTCGGCCTGCAGCCTGAGTTGCTGCCGCTGCAGTACCGCAGTCTGGTGCAGCAGTGGCAGGCCAGTTCGGCGCGTCCGGCAGTTTCTCCGGCAGCCACTGCAGCAGTTTCTGTTGCCAGCAGCGCAAACGGGCTCGCCGCAACCGGCATGTCAGCCGATTCATTGCGCCAGATGGAAGATCCGCTGGCGCGCCTGATTGCCGCCGGGGCGCTCTTGAAAGCAGAGCTGCTAGCGCCCGCTGATATTGGGCTGGCGGCTGAAACGGCATCAAACCAGGGGTGGCGCCGAGCGCTCCTGGCGTGGCTTGGCGTGCAGCAGCAGCGGGCCTTGGCTGCAGGCGATGCCAGCACCTCGGCGAGCCTGCAAAGACGCATCGATCTGTTGCTGCAAACCCCGTAGCCGTTGCGCTGCGAACCGGCCGCAACAGCCTACCTAGTGCCAGAACGGAAACCCCACCAAAACGCCACCTCTTACTGCTTAAATATTAA
>DAOSLL010000591.1:0-3042 GCA_035368905.1 Rhodoferax sp. | reverse complement strand
CCACGATGCCCTGCTGTCAAACCTGAACCGCGACCATGTCGGCTGATCACCGCAAGCTGGCCCCGGCGCTCAAGCCGTGGTGCCTTTGGCTGCTGCTGGCGGTGACCCTGCCGGTTGCGGCGGTGCCCACTGCGCCTGTGGCTGATGCAGGCGTAGCGTTGCACAGTCAGCACACACGCCTGCGCGCGCAGCTTGCGCAAAACGTCTTTCAGCACCCGCTGGTGCTGCAGTCCCACGAGACCGCACAAGGCTTGCAAGGTGATGCTTACGCCGAAGTGGCGTTTGCGTTTGAGGCAGTCAGTGCCGCCCTGCGCCAGCCTGACCAGTGGTGCGAGGTGATGATCCTGCACATCAACACCAAGTATTGCCGCGCCAGCAGCGGGCCGACAGGCGCACTGCTGAACGTCAACATTGGCACCAAGACAGCGCAGGAACTGGCCCAGTCGGCACGGCTGGCGTTCAGCTTCAGTGTGCTGGCAGCCACTCCCGACTATTTTGAAGTGCTGCTCGATGCCGCCGAAGGCCCGCTGGGCACCAGCGATTACCGCATCCGCCTGGAAGCCATCGCGCTGGGGCAGCAGCGCACCTTTTTGCACCTGACCTATGCGTATTCAGTCAATCTGCTGGGCCGTGTGGCGATGCAGACTTACCTGGCCACAGTGGGCGCCGACAAGGTCGGCTTTACGCCAAAAGACAACGGCGCAGGGGCAGCACCGACGCTGGTCAACGGTGTGCGCGGGCTGGTCGAGCGCAACACCATGCGCTATTTCCTGGCGATTGACAGCTATTTTCAAGCCACACCAGGCGCACCCGCAGCACAGTTTGAGCAGCGCTTGCAAAGCTGGTTTACCGCCACAGAAGCCTACCCACGGCAACTGCACGAAACTGACCGCGCCGCCTACCTGGTGATGAAACATGCCGAATACCAGCGCCAGCAAGCCAGCCCCTGACTTGCTGGCGGCCAGCCAGCCCCGGCGGCGAGGTTGGCGGCACTGGGTCGCCTGGCTGGCACGCTGGCCCGGTTGGCAACTGGTGACGCAGGTGACACGCTCGTGGCTGGACGATTACGCCCCCAGCATGGGTGCGGCGCTGGCGTTTTACACCCTGTTTTCGCTGGCGCCGCTGCTGCTGATTGTGGTGTCGGTGGCGGGCATGGCGTTTGGCGAAGACGCGGCCCGTGGCGAAATCGCCCACCAACTGCAAAGCCTGATGGGCGCACGCGCTGCTGCCAGCGTGCAAGATGTGCTGGTCAGCGTGGACCAGCCAGCCCAGGGTCTGCTGGCCACGCTGCTGGGCTTTTTCTTGCTGCTGATTGGCGCCACCACGGTGTTTGGCGAATTGCAGGACGCGCTGGACCGCATTTGGCGTGTGCCCACGGCAAACCGCAGCAACGGCTGGCTGGGGCTGGTGCGCGCCCGGCTGTTGTCGTTTGGAATGATTCTGGCGGTCGGCTTCTTGCTGACGGTGTCATTGCTGCTGAGCGCCGGTCTGGCCATGATGGGGCGCTGGTGGATGCCGCTGTTTGGCGGCTGGTACGCAATGGCCGAGGTGGCCAACGGCATTGGCAGCTTTGTGCTCAATGCGGTGATGTTTGCCCTGATCTACAAGGTGATGCCGCGGGTCAATGTGCCCTGGCGTGATGTCTGGACCGGGGCCATCTTTACCACTCTGCTTTTTTCTTTGGGCAAGTCGCTGATGGGTGCGTGGATTGGCAGCAGCAGCATCGTGTCGGGTTTTGGTGCCGCGGGCTCGCTGGTGCTGGTGCTGCTGTGGGTGTATTACTCGGCACAGGTGTTTTTGCTGGGGGCCGAATTCACCTGGGTGTATGCCAACCTGTTTGGCTCAAGAAAGGCTCTACAAAGCCCTGCCTGAAGCGCGTGCCTGGGGGTGCTAGACCTGCGACTTGAAGTAGCGGAAGGAATGGACAAATGCGTCGCGGATTTTCTCGGTCTCGGCCACCATGGCATCCCAGGTGCTCTCGCCACTGGCCTGCAGTTCTTCGAGCTTGGCCATGGCAATCTTGGACTGGGCGTGGACCTTGGCCATTTCTGCGCGGTAGGTATCGCGCACGTCTTCACGCGCCTCTTGCGCCTTGGCTTCGAGCTTGTCCATTTGCAGGTTCAGGTCGTCGAGTTGAAGTTTCATCTTGTTGATGTAGGTGTCGCGGGTGGTCATGGTGACTGCTCCTGTGTGGCAACGGTTGTGGGCCGGGATTGGCCGGTTGATGACAGGCATCAATGGCATGGTTGCCGTCATGTGCCTGCCAGCTTAAGCCCGGACGGTGCCAGGGTCTGTGCGCTTGCACACATTGCCAACGGGGCAGATTTGTCAGCCAACGCACAGACACGCCATGCGCCAGAACTTATACCAAAGCCCAGGCCAGCCCTGTCCCCGGTGCGCCCCTGTTGGCATCTGTCACGCCAACTTGTCAAAGGTGGGGTGCTTTTTTTTGAAAGACATTCATGATCCGATTGAAGTTCTCGGTGGCGTTGAACTACACCATTGCCGAGCCTGGCAGTGACTTCATTTTCAGCGTGCATGCAGCACAAACGCCGTACCAACGGGTGGTCAACGAGGTTTTGAGCATCAGCCAGGCGCTGCCGCGCAACGCGTACACCGACCCGGTCACGCACACCCGGTTTTTGCGCCTCAAAGCCAACGCGGGAGCGCTGACGGTGTTGTACGCCGCCACGGTGGACCTCGATCACTACACCGCGCAGCCAACGCAGATTGCAGAAGTGCCGGTGGCCGACTTGCCCGGCCATGTGTTGCCCTACATCTACCCCAGCCGCTATTGCCAGTCCGACCGGCTGGGCCGTCTGGCCATGAAGGAGTTTGGCAGCCTGTGGCATGGTTATGGCCGGGTGCGGGCCATTTGCGACTGGGTGACCCAGCATGTGAGGTTTCAATCCAACAGCTCCAACAGCACCACCACGGCGGTTGACACCTTGGTGGACAAGGTCGGCGTTTGCCGGGATTTTGCGCACCTGCAGATTTCCTGATCCGCAAGGAACCGTGAATGGCACATCAGACCAAACGAAA
>DAOSLL010000590.1:0-3054 GCA_035368905.1 Rhodoferax sp. | reverse complement strand
TTTGAATTTGTAGGAGTCGCGCCCTCGCGACGAATGACTTTGAATGTTTGAGTTCTTCGCATGATTTGCAAAGACTTGACTTGTTTGAGACCAGGCATTTTCCCAGGCAAGCTGGAAAAAATGAGGTTCGCCTTTGGCGAACAGCCATGGCCCACAACAGGTTCAAAACGGGGTGCCTGCTGCCCGAGACAGTCGGCAAAGACCGACAACATGTTGGTAAGTTTGATGCGCATCGCGCCTAAATTCCTCAGTTGGACGCGCCCGAGTGGGCCGTTGGCGGCGCGTCTGAGTAGGGCGAAAGCCACGGCTCCAAACCTGCCTGCGCAGGGTTGGACGGCTTGAGCAGGCCATGCATGCGGCATGGTAGCGCCCTGCAGGGGCGACGACGACGCACAGCCACTGCCCGCTAGGAGGAGCTTGCGCCCCAGGCGCGATGCCTGCGGTTCAATCGGGTGCGTAGCGCTGTCACCCAACGGGTGAGCCACATCGAAGCTAAAAAAGTAAATGATCATAAGGAGTTATAGAGGAAAACAAGCGGTCAACTGAATCTAGGTTTAAGTCTCGTCTTTGCGGCCAAATTCGGTCGCCATCTGGGGCTGCGGCTTGAGCATCATCTTGGCCATACCGCGCAGAATGTGGATTTCTTCTTCGGTTACGCCAGCGCGGTTGAACAACTGGTTCAGGCGGGGCATCAGCTTTTTGGGGGCCTGCGGGTCCAGAAAGCCAATGGCAGTCAGTGCCTGCTCCAGATGCGCCAGCATGCCCGCCACCTGACTGGCATCGGCCAGCGCCGGGCTGGCGCTGGCGCCGTGCACCGGATAGGCACCCAGCGCCACCCGCCAATCGTAAGCAATCACCTGCAGCGCAGAGGCCAGGTTGAGCGAGCCAAACTGCGGGTTGCTGGGAATGCTCAAACACACATGGCAGCGGTAAACGTCCTCGTTGCGCATGCCAAAACGCTCCGAGCCAAACAGCAGGGCCAACCCGAAATGACCAGCCTTTTTGGCCTCTGGCCCTTGATCTGCCTGCGCTGATAGCTCTTTATTGTGTAGCATATCGGGGGCTCCAGGCGGTCTGCTGAATTCATCAGGGTTTTTGGCCTCCAGCCCTTGTACCAGTAGTGCTGGCAGCTCTTTTTTTAATAGCGATTCGAAATACCCGCGCGGGGTCATTGTTGGCGGTCCGAAGTCTCGCGGGGTCATGGCGGTGGCGCACAGGTGGGTCATGCCTTGCAGCGCTTCGTCGAGCGTGGCGACGATGCGGGCATTTTTCAGCACGTCGAGCGCACCGCTGGCGCGCTGGATGGTTTCTTCACGGTTGAGCACATTTGGCCAGCGCGGGGCCACCAGCACCAGGTCAGAAAAGCCCATGGTTTTCATGGCGCGCGCCGTCGCCCCGACATTGCCGGCATGGCTGGTGTTGATCAGGATGAATCGGGTCTGCATGGTGGGCCGCTAAAATCGGGCTATTGTCGCCGCCCACCGATTGCCGCCTGGTGCCCGCTTTTCGCACAGAACAGACCCGCTTGCTGCCTGGCCAACCCTAACCTCACCCATGAACCCATCCAACTTACATCCCATGGTCAACGTGGCCATCAAGGCCGCGCGCGCTGCCGGTGCCATCATCAACCGCGCCGCACTTGACGTGGAATCGGTGCGTGTCTCGCAAAAGCAGGTCAACGACTTTGTCACCGAAGTGGATCAGGCCGCCGAGCAGGTCATCATCGAGACCCTGCTCGGGGCTTACCCCGGCCATGGCATCTGGGCCGAAGAGTCTGGTCACGAGCATGGGGCCAAAGACTCCGAATGTGTCTGGATCATCGACCCGCTGGACGGCACCACCAATTTCATCCACGGCCTGCCGATTTACAGCGTCAGCATTGCGCTGGCGGTGCGCGGCAAGATCGAGCAAGCCGTCATTTACGACCCCAGCCGCAACGACCTGTATACCGCCACCAAGGGCCGCGGTGCCTACATGAACAACCGACGCCTGCGGGTGGCCAAGCGCACCCGGCTGCAGGAATGCCTGATTGCCACCGGTTTTCCGTACCGCTTTGATGACGACATCAACACCTACCTGCGCATGCTCGGCGACATCATGCAGCGCACTGCCGGGTTGCGCCGCCCGGGCTCGGCAGCGCTTGACCTGGCCAATGTGGCGGCCGGCTTTACCGATGGTTTTTTTGAACTTGGGCTGCAGCCCTGGGATGTGGCGGCGGGTTCGCTGCTGATCACCGAGGCTGGCGGGCTGGTCGGCAACCTGTCGGGCGATGCCAACTTTTTGGAGCAGCACGAGTGCCTGGCAGCCAATCCGCGCATTTACGGCCAGTTGGTTGCCGTGCTGGGCAAATACAGCAAGTTTGCCAGTGCTGGCGAAAAAGCCACAGTGCGGGCCGCAGTGGCAGAGTTGGCACTGCCCAAGTCGCCGACCGGGCCAGCGCTGTCTGAGTCAGACGACAGCAGCACGCAGCCCGACGCGCCGTTTTAGGCTGGCCGCGCGGGCGCTGTGTCAGGCCTTTGGTTTCACCACCGGCCAGCCACGCCGGTTCCATTCGCTCATGCCGCCCTGGACAAAACGCAGGTTCTTGTAGCCCCGCTCGCGCAACGCACTCAGGGTGGCGCTTGACCGGTTCTGGGTGTTGCAGATCAACAGCACCGGCTTGTCGGAGGCGCTCGGAATCTCGGCCAGCCGGGCACCCAACTGGCGCATCGGCAGCAGTTGCGCGCCTTTGGCCACACCAGTGGCGTGCTCATCGGGTTCGCGGACATCGATCAATATGGCGCGCCCGGCTTCGAGTTCGGTCCGCGCAAATTCGAGCGTGACCGAATCAGCGCTGGTAGCCGTCTGGCTGCAGGCCGACAGCGACAAGCCCAGGCCCAAAACAAAAATGCTCAATTGGCGGCGCGACAGCGCCAGGGTGGAAAGTGATGTCATGGTGAAAAAAAGTTGAAGCGGTTTTGTGTCGCAGAGAGTCCGTGAAGAGACCAGGGCTTGATCATATAAGGATGTGGTCGGGAATAACTCCCCGTTTTGCACCAAGGAGTTGGGATGCAC
>DAOSLL010000589.1:0-3068 GCA_035368905.1 Rhodoferax sp. | reverse complement strand
ACCCCAAGCTGGCCGCTGGCGGGCGCGCTGCTGTTCATTGCACTGGGCCCGGCAGTGCTGGCCTATCGTGCCTGGGGTGCCGGTGTGTCTCGCGCGGGTCCCTCGGTGGCCGGCTTTTTTGCCAACCTGACCCCGTTGTTCACGGCTGTGCTGTCAAGCCTGTTTCTGGGTGAACTACCGCGCCTGTATCACGCACTGGCCTTTGCGCTGATTGTGGGCGGCATTGTGGTGTCGTCGCGGCGCTAAGGATGTGGTCAGAAGTAACTTCCCCTATTTGCACCGGCGGATTTGGGCGCACGGCGTCGTTGCGAGACGCTTGTTTAGCCAGCTAAACGGCGCGTCTCGCGCCTAGCCGTGCATCCCAACTCCTTGGTGCAAACAGGGTGTTATTCCCGACCACATCCTAAAAGCCCCTGGGTCAGCGGTCGAAACCTGCGCTGTCAGGTGGTCTGATCCGGGCTTACGGTACTACTATTTATATAGCTGCTTGCGCTTTGCTGACGGGGGCTACAGCCTGTTTCTTTGTATAAAGTCGCCGACAAACCAGCCAGCTACTGCGACTTGAAACCGCTGTCTTGAATGATGCGCGCCCAGGTTCTGGCATAGGCCTGTTCGCGACTGGCCAACTGGGTCGGTGTCATGTAGCCCACAGTCAGTCCCAGGTGGCTCAGGCGCTCATGAACATCGGGCAGCGCAACCACTTTGGCAACCGCGGCAGAGAGCTTGTCGATGGTTGCAGGTGGCGTGCCTCGGGGTGCAAAGATGCCGTAATAGGGCACATCCTCAAAACCAGCCAGGCCCAGTTCGGCAAACGTTGGCACATCCGGCATGGCAGCCTGGCGGGCGTTGCCCAGCACGGCCACCACCCGGATCTTGCCGGCCTTCTGGTTTTCGATGAAGTCAGGCACCGAGCCGACCCCGGCATTGATCTGGTTGCCCAGCATGTCCGCCATCATCGGGGCGCTGCCGCGGTACGGGGCGGCCTGTAGATCAAGTTTGTATTTGCGACCGATCACCCCCACCAGAAACTCCGGCACCGATGCGGGTGCGGGCACACCCACCGTGCCTTTGCCAGCGCCCTGCTGTTGCACCCAGGCCAGATACTCGGCCAGCGACCTGGCCGGGGTGCCGCCTGACAGCGCCAGCGCATTGACAAAGGTGGCAAAGCCAGCCACTGCAACAAAGTCCCTGGCTGGATCGAAACCGGGGTTTTTCACCACCAGCGGCAAGATCGAGATGGTATGGTCGTGCGACAAAAACAGCGTGTTGCCGTCCGCAGCGGCCGCTTTAAGCGCCTGAGCCGCAATCTGGCCACCGGCACCAGCCTTGTTGTCCACCACCACCGCCACCCCCAACTGGTCTTTGAGCTTGTCTGCCAGGATGCGTGCAATGGCATCGGTACCGCCGCCAGGCGGGAAACCCACCATCAGCCTGATGGCACTGCTTTGAGCCCGGGCCGCGCCGGTCGCAGACATGGCACCCAGGGCAAGCACCAGGCCGAGTGTCTGAAGGAACTTTCTGAAACGAAGGGTTTTGATGGTGGTCATGGTGAGGGGTCAAGAAAAAGTGATTGCAAGGCAAGGACAAGACGCAGCAGACCGGTCGATGCCAACCTGGCCAGCGTGGAAACACAGGTTTTCACGCTCATCGACAGCAGTTTGCTTCATCAAAACGATCACGAAATGAAATCGATGGGATTTGTCAGGCTGGCCTGGCACGAGCAGGCGACTTGGCCGTGGCTGGTGCCAAGACGAACAACAAAGCCAGGCGGGAAATGACGCCATTTCATGTCAGCGTTGTGGTCAAACGCACCACCTGGCTGCAAAAGCCTCAGCGCTGAACCGGCCCGTTGGGAAGCCGGTGAATTTGACCTTGTGACAAGCATCACAGGCTTGCCGACTTTTCAGGCACTGCAGGTTGATATTTCCCTGGGTTGCCCATGATCTGGCGCTGCAGATCGGATTGAAAACGCAGCGAATCGGCGCTAGCCTGGGCCACTTCCTGCAGCATGCGCAGATTGTTGGGGTAGTGCGGATTGCCGAATGTGGCCAAATCGCCACGCTCATGCCAGAGGTGCACCGCAGCGCGGCCTTCCAGCACCGCCAGCTCCGTCGTCATGCGCTGCAATTTGACTGTGATGGCATCGTCTTCAGCACCCCAGCCAAGGTAGCGCTCGTCAAAGCCGCCCAGTGCGTTGTAAAGATTGCGGCGCATGAAAAAAGCCCCGCCACAAAAACACAGCGCTTCACGATCACCCCGGAATTTGCTGGCATCTTCACGTTCAAAGTCCGGTGCCAATCGCCCAGACAGGATGGCCTGCGTATCAGTCTGGTTCAGGTCGATCAAACTATCAAAGGGTTTGACCGCCAATGCGCGCCGACTGCACAGGCTTTGTGCTGCCTTCAGCGCGCTGTGCGCCAGCAGCAGGTCCGCATCGCAAAAAAACAACACATCGCTTCGCGCGGCCCTGGCCCCCACGTTAAAGCCCCAACCCTTGTTGAACGGCCCAGGGTTGACAACGTACAGCCGTTTGGTGGTGTAGCGCCATTCAGAGCTGTCAAGCTCGGGGGCTTGATCCTGCTCCACCACCAGCAGTTCCCAGTCCGGCATTTGCTGGTACCAGTCCAGGACATAAGACAGGTTGTGCCGCCTGGCCTCGCTGGAAGCGCGGACCGTCACGATCATGGAAATGCTGGGTGTTGTCATGGTGTGGCTCGGTTGCCTCCAGGCCGATTGATGCAACCGTCACTGGACAGGTGCCGCAGTTTATTCGCCCAGCGCCAGCGCCACATCCTGGCAAAGACACTTTCTGGGGCAATGCCCCTAAAAAAAACAAAAATAACAATAAATCTTCCCATCCGGATTTTTTTGCCTGATAATTGCTGCACTGCAACAATTTTAACCAAGGACCTCAAATGTTTGAAAACACTCCCTTCGAAGCCATTGCCAAAACCATGCAAGACAGCGCTGGCAAATTTAACCCGGCTGCCGCCCAGGAAGCCATGAAGCCCGTCATGGACAACCTGAAGGCATGGGGTGAAATGGCCCAGTCACAGGCCAAAGCCACT
>DAOSLL010000588.1:0-3069 GCA_035368905.1 Rhodoferax sp. | reverse complement strand
CAGCCGCGCTGGAACTGACCCGCATCTCGGTGGACATGAAAGTGCTGATCGAGCAGATGCGCGAACAAGTGCAAAACATAGAATAAACCGGCTGTAACCCCACCTTTTTACCAGAGACAACACGATGGAGTACCCGGGCAACCTGTTTGTGGTGGCTGCACCCAGTGGCGCTGGCAAATCCAGCTTGGTCAAGGCGCTGCTGGAGCTTGACTCAAATTTGCAACTGTCGGTTTCGCATACCACGCGCGCACCGCGCGGGCAGGAAAAGCACGGCCGCGAGTATTTTTTTGCTTCTGAACCCGAGTTCGATGCAATGGTCCGGGCCGATGCTTTTGTCGAATGGGCCCATGTGCACAACCACCGCTACGGAACCTCCAAAAAAGCCATTGAAGAGCGCATGGCGCAGGGCGCTGATGTGATTCTCGAAATCGACTTTCAGGGGGCCTTGCAGATCAAAAAAGCTTTTGCCAATGCGGTCACCATTTTCATTTTGCCGCCCAGTTGGGATGAGCTTCGTTCCAGGCTGGAGCGTCGTGGCGAAGACACGCCACAGGTGATTGATACCCGGCTGCAAAATGCCGCCCAAGAGATGGCACAGGTGCACCAGTTTGACTTCGTTATAATCAACGAGTTGTTTGACCGCGCACTTTTTGACCTCAAAACAGTCGTGCACTCACAGCGTCTCAAGTATCTTGCACAGCGCCGCGCAAGATCTGAAACATTCAAGGCACTGAAAATTTCTTAGTGTCCCTTACCCAGCGTTTAGTTTTGGAGATTTCATGGCCCGTATTACCGTTGAAGACTGCCTGTTGCTTATACCCAACCGTTTTCAGTTGGTGTTGGCAGCGTCATACCGGGCGCGCATGCTCAGCCACGGGCACACTCCCAAGGTTGACAGCAAGAACAAGCCAGGCGTGACTGCGCTGCGCGAAATTGCAGCCGGAAAAATTGGCATTGAAATGCTGAAAAAGGTGCCGCTGTAGGCGACTTAGTCCACATTTCCCGTCAAAAGCACCCTTTGGGGTGCTTTTGTTATTTGAGCTCTGGGCGCAGTGCCTGGTACGCTATATTTGAGTCATGAGTGAGTCACCCGCGCCCGTACCCAAAAAGCCGACACCGTCGGCCGCCATTGGACTTGGCCGGGCGGGTGCCAATGCGGCTGCCGCCAGTTTTGCCAGTCTGACCAGCAAACTCGATTACCTCAGCCCGGCTGACCTCACCAATGTTCGTCTGGCCTACCGTTTTGCCGATCAGGCACACCTGGGTCAGCTCAGGAACAGTGGCGAGCCCTACATCACCCATCCGATTGCGGTAGCAGCCCAGTGTGCCGAATGGAAGCTTGATGCCCAGGCGCTGATGGCGGCGCTGCTGCACGATGCGATGGAAGACTGCGGCATCACCAAACCAGACCTGATTGAGCGCTTTGGCTCACCGGTGGCCGAACTGGTTGACGGCCTGACCAAGCTGGAGAAACTGCACTTCAATACACGCGAGGAAAATCAGGCTGAATCGTTTCGCAAGATGCTACTGGCCATGGCACGTGATGTGCGGGTGATCCTGATCAAGCTGGCCGACCGCACCCACAACATGCGCACCCTGCCTAACGCGCCACGCGAAAAGTGGTCGCGCATTGCGTCTGAAACACTTGACATTTATGCCCCGATTGCGCACCGCCTGGGCTTGAATCAGACCTATCGCGAATTGCAGGACTTGTCGCTGCGATACCTGCGACCCTGGCGCTATGGGGTGCTATCGAAAGCCGTGGTCAAGGCGCGCGGCAGGCGTCGCGACCTGATTCACAAGGTTCAGGCAGATCTGGAATCCGTGTTTTCCGGCCACGGTCTGACCGTGAAGATCGCCGGGCGTGAAAAAACCCTCTATTCCATTTACAAGAAGATGACCGAGAAAAACCTGAGCTTCGCCCAGGTAACGGACATCTACGGGTTTCGCGTCATCGTGCCGCACCTGATTGACTGCTACACGGCGCTGGGGCTGCTGCATCAGCTCTACAAACCGGTACCCGGCAAGTTCAAGGACCATATTGCCATCAGCAAGATCAATGGCTACCAGTCGCTGCACACCACTTTGGTTGGCCCGTCCGGTGTCAACGTGGAGTTTCAGGTACGCACCGAGGCCATGCACCTGGTGGCCGAAACCGGCGTGGCCGCGCACTGGCTGTACAAGGAAGTTGATCAGGGCGACTTAAGCCGCAGTGACCGGATGGGCTCCAAATGGCTGCAGTCACTGCTCGATATCCAGGATGAGACCCGCGACGCTGCCGAGTTTTGGGACCATGTCAAAGTGGACCTGTTTCCTGATGCAGTCTATGTGTTCACCCCAAAGAGCCAGATCATGGCGATGCCACGCGGTGCCACCGTGGTGGATTTTGCCTACGCCATTCACAGCAATGTCGGAGACCACGCGATTGCGGCCAGAATCAACAATGAAGAAGTGCCATTGCGCACTGAAGTCAAGAATGGTGACGTGATCGAGATCATCAGCGATGCCGAGTCCATGCCCAATCCAGCCTGGCTGGGTTTTGTGCGAACTGCACGCGCGCGTTCCAAGATTCGTCACCACCTCAAGACCCTGGCGCAAACCGAGTCAGAAAGCCTGGGCGAAAAAATGCTGGCACAAGCGCTGCGCGCCGACGGCATTGAAAACTTGCCCGACGAGACCGCCGCCAACCTGGTCATGTGGGACAAGTTGTTGCGCTTCAGCGGCAACAAGACGCGCTCTGAACTGCTGACCGATATCGGCTTGGGCAAGCGCATTGCCAGCATTGTGGCCAAACGGCTCACCAAGCTGTTGACTGACAACGGCGAAAAACCTGATGCCTTGCTGATTACCCGAGAGCGCTTTGCGGCTGGCGAAAATGTCGCCCAGGGTGGGGTTTTGATCGACGGCAGCGAAAGCACCTCAGTGCGTTTTGCCAGTTGTTGCAGGCCAATACCCGGCGACAGCATCGTCGGTTACCTCGGCCGTGGTGAAGGCCTGACCATTCACTCTGCTGACTGCCTGGTTGCCAAAAAGCTGCAGTACAAGGACAGCGAGCGTTTCATCGGGGTT
>DAOSLL010000587.1:0-3073 GCA_035368905.1 Rhodoferax sp. | reverse complement strand
GCCGGTATTGCAACACCGTCAGGGGCAGCGCGCGTTTGAGCATGTGCTGCAGCGCAGCCTCGTCCCGGCGCAGCGGCAAGGCCAGGTAACGCGCATCAAATTCAATAGCTGTCTGCGCAACATTGAAGCGCCCTGGAGCCGAAAAAAGCACTTGATAGACAGCTTGATGGGCGGGCGGCGCAAAAGCAAACTCGGCGCTGTTCAGAACAATGCGTGAGTCAATCAGCCAACACGCCAGGCCATGAAAGTTGCGCAGCACCGATACCAGGCAGAACTCGCGCAGCGTCTGCAGGTCGCGCTGCTCCGAGATCGCCAGCCGGGCGGTGTGGCCGCTGACTGACAGGCCCAGCGTGATGTCGTCGGCAATCAAACCATGGTGGCGGCACCAGCGCCGCATCGCCACGCCCAGATTCGGCGCGCTGATGGAGGCCCGCGCCAGCATGCCGTAACTGCCCCAGGGCAGGCGTCGGCCAAACCAGCCCAGGCCCTCGTCGTCGAGTTCCTGCATCGCGGCACCCGACAGGCGCTCCATCTGTGCGGCGCTGATGCGGGCTTCAGGGTTAATCAGGAGTTCTGGCGCAATTTGTGCCAGATTGAGCGCCCCGGCCGGGTCTTTGCCGCGCCTGGCATAGGCCTCTGTGATCGCCTTGACAAAGGCAATCGGGGTAACCGATGGCGCATCAGCCGTCAAGGCAACGAAGCCGGTGGCGGGTGCTGGGCGAACTGGGCGGGCTGATCGGGGCATGCCTGGCAGTATCACGCCACCTGGCAGCATTTGCAACCTGCATGGCAGTCAGGCGCATGCCTGCTGTTCTATGCTTGGGCGCAGCGACAGCGCTTGCCGGTTTGCCGCCCCAATTTGAAACACAGAAAGAATGCCATGCCCGTTCTGGAAACCAAACTCAACGCCCGCTCTGCCGATTTTCAACGCAACGCGACCGCCATGCGCGCCCTGGTGGAAGACCACAACGCCTTGGTCACGCAAGTGGAAATGGGTGGCGGCGAGGCGGCGCGGGCCAAACACACGGCGCGTGGCAAGCTGCTGCCGCGCGACCGGGTGCAAATGCTGCTCGACCCCGGCACCCCGTTTCTGGAACTCTCGCCACTGGCGGCAATGGGCATGTACCCCGACCGCGACGGCTCTGACAGCGCGCCCGGTGCCGGCATGGTGGTCGGCATTGGGCGGGTTAGCGGGGTGGACTGCATGATTGTCTGCAACGATGCCACCGTCAAAGGCGGCACCTATTACCCGATGACGGTCAAAAAACACCTGCGGGCGCAAGAGGTGGCGCAGCAAAACCGCCTGCCCTGCATTTACCTGGTGGACTCGGGCGGGGCCAACCTGCCCAATCAGGACGAGGTGTTCCCCGACCGCGACGACTTTGGCCGCATCTTTTTCAACCAGGCCACCATGAGTGCCATGGGCATCGCGCAAATTGCGGTGGTGATGGGCAGTTGCACCGCCGGTGGTGCCTACGTGCCAGCGATGAGCGACGAGGCCATCATCGTCAAAAACCAGGGCACGATCTTTCTGGGTGGCCCGCCGCTGGTGAAAGCCGCCACCGGTGAGGTGGTCACAGCCGAAGACCTGGGCGGTGGCGATGTCCACACGCGGCTCTCAGGTGTCGCCGACCACTTGGCGCAAAACGACATGCACGCGCTGGCGCTGGCCCGCACGGCGGTCAAAAATTTGTATCAAAACAAGCCTGCAGCCCCCGCAGATCATGCGCCGGTAGCTCCTAAATATGCAGCATCCGAGCTTTATGGGGTGATCCCGGTGGACACCCGCAAACCCTTTGACGTGCGTGAAATCATCGCCCGCGTCGTCGATGACTCGGACTTTGACGAGTTCAAGGCGCGCTTTGGTGCCACGCTGATCTGCGGCTTTGCCCGGATCGAGGGCATGCCGGTCGGCATCATCGCCAACAACGGCATTTTGTTTTCCGAGTCAGCCCTCAAGGGCACGCATTTCATTGAACTGTGCTGCCAGCGCAAGCTGCCACTGGTGTTCTTGCAAAACATCACCGGCTTCATGGTCGGGCGCAAATATGAAAACGAAGGCATTGCCCGCAACGGTGCCAAGATGGTCACGGCGGTGGCCACCGCAGCGGTGCCCAAATTCACCATCATCATCGGCGGCAGCTTTGGCGCGGGCAACTACGGCATGTGCGGGCGCGCCTTTAGCCCGCGTTTTTTGTGGATGTGGCCTAACGCCCGCATTTCGGTGATGGGCGGCGAACAGGCCGCAAGCGTGTTGGCAACGGTGCGCCGCGACGGCATTGAACTCAAGGGCGGCGCTTGGAGCCTGGAAGAAGAAGAAGCCTTCAAGGCGCCGGTGCGTCGCCAATACGAAGAGCAGGGCCACCCCTATTTCGCCACCGCACGGTTGTGGGACGACGGCATCATTGACCCCGCCGACACCCGCCGGGTGCTGGCGCTAGGTCTGGCAGCCAGTCGCAACGCGCCGATTGAAGACACCAAATTTGGCTTGTTCAGGATGTGATCCCCGCAACCCCGATAAAGACGACCAACATGTCCACACTGCGCATTTTGACTGGCCCTGTCGCCACGGTCACGCTGAACCGCCCCGAAGTCCGCAACGCCTTCAACGACGAGGTGATTGCCGAACTCACCCAGGCCTTTACCCAACTGGGCCAAGACCCACAGGTGCGCGCCATCGTGCTGGCCGCTGAAGGGCCAGCCTTTTGCGCTGGTGCCGACCTGAACTGGATGCGCCGCATGGCCGACTACACCCAGGCAGAAAATCTGGCCGATGCCGGGCAACTGGCCGAGATGCTGCGTGTCATCTTCACCTGCCCCAAGCCCACCGTGGCGCGTATCCAGGGCGACGTGTACGCCGGCGGCATGGGGCTGGTGGCTGCGTGCGACATGGCGGTGAGTGTTGACAGCGCCAACTACTGTTTAAGCGAAGTCAAGCTCGGCCTCTACCCCGCCACCATCAGCCCCTATGTGATCCGGGCCATGGGTGCACGCGCGGCACACCGCTACTTTTTGACCGCCGAGCGCTTTGACGCACTTGAGGCGCTGCGCATCGGCTTTGTGCATGCCGCAG
>DAOSLL010000586.1:0-3079 GCA_035368905.1 Rhodoferax sp. | reverse complement strand
GTGCATCCCAACTCCTTGGTGCAAAACGGGGAGTTATTCCCGACCACATCCTTACGCCAAAAATCACCGTGATCGACAACGGCAGCGCCATCGCAAAACCGATGAACGAACCGGTCTCTTTGCATATTCCGGGACTCTGCCATTACCGATGCCCAAGCTTTTTCAGTGCGGCAAAGTGGTCACCTGTCAGATTGCCAAAGGTTGGCGCGGGATAATGCGAATTGGACAAAGAAACGGCTGGCGAGTGGCACATTTGCCAACATCTTTGTGACACTTTGGTTTGGATTCAGCACAGTCAATAAGGAATTCTCTTGAAAAATTTGCCCAAAAAGTTCGCTTGCGCACTGATCATGGTCAGTGCAGTTTTCCCGTTCATGGCAAACGCCACGGTCGCCAAGGCATTTACCTATGATATGGCACCACCTACCGATAGCAAGGACGCTTTTGTCAATTGGATGGTCGCCAATCGCGGTGAAGACAAGAAGTTCCTTGGCCAGCGCTGGGACCGTTATCAGGCCCTGATTCAGCGCAAAGACCTGACCAACGAGCAAACCAAGCGATCATTTCTGATGACACCGCGTGAAGACTTCGTGCGCAAGATTTCACATGTTCACTCCTATGACGACAACTTTTTGGACATCGGCTTTGGTGTCACCATTTCTGGCCCGCACGCGGTTAGCCGCATGACCAGCGTGCTCGATATCCAAAAAAACGACAAGGTGCTGGAAATTGGCACTGGCTCAGGCTATCAGTCGGCCATCCTGTCGCGCATTACCAACAAGGTCTGGACCATCGAAATCATCAAACCCTTGGCGCAACGCACACGCGGCATTTATGACAGTGCCATCGCGAAAGGTTATAGCGAGTACAAGAACATCAATACCAAGCAGGCTGACGGTTACTACGGCTGGGAAGAAAACGCGCCCTTCGACAAGATCATCGTCACCTGCGGCATCGACCATATTCCGCCGGCACTGCTCAAGCAAATGAAAACTGGTGGTGTCATGGTGATTCCGGTGGGCCCGCCCGGCGCACAGCATGTGCTCAAAATCACCAAAGAAGCCAACCCTGACGGCAGCATCAAGATCACGCGCTCGGATATCTACAACGGCAAGGTCGTCCCCTTCGTGCCCTTCACCAAATTGGAAGGTGATGCCATCTCGGGGTCACACAACAAGTGATCGATTCAACTGAGCCCCAGTGGCCGGCCAGCGCCCCTGTTTCTGCCAGCCCTGAATGGGCGCAAACCGGCTTGCGTCAACTGCTGATGTACGCGGGCGTGGGCTGTGTCGCCGGCGCGGTGATCGCGTTGCAAATTGCCATCATGCGGATCTTCTCGGAGGGCAGTTGGGCGCATTTTGGTTCGCTGGTGGTCAGTCTGGCCATGCTTGGCTTTGGTTTGACCAGTGCCATCATGTGTCTGGCCCGCAGTTGGTTTGAACGCCATTGGTCCGGTGTCATTGGTGGCTCACTGGCGGCTTTTGCGCCGCTTGTGGTTGGTGCCAACCTGGTTGCCCAGCAGTTGCCCTTCAACCCCATTTTTTTAGTCTCTGACCCGCTGCAAAAATGGCATTTGGTGGCTGACTTCATGCTGTACCTGCTGCCATTTTTGGCCGGCAGCCTGTTTTTGGGGACGGTGTTCCTGCGCGCCAAAAAAGTCTTTGGGCGCGTTTACTTCGCTGACTTGCTGGGTTCCGGCTTGTGTGGTTTGCTGACCCTGGGCAGCTTGTTTTTGTTGCGGCCAGACAACGTTGTGCTGGTCTCTGTGGGGCTGGTGGGCATCGGCGGGCTTTTCTGGTTTGCCGGCCTGGGCTCGCCCAAACGAGCGGCAATTTTGGCCGGTATCGCTGTTGCTTCGGCCGCTGCACACCTTTATTTGCCAACAGCCCTCAAGATACCCACGCTGGCAGTTTCAGATTACAAGGGCGTTTCTTACGCGGTCAAGTTCCCGGACAGCAAACGCCAGTACGAAGGCATCTCGCCGTTTGGCCACCTGGAGGTTTACAGCAGCTCATACCTGCACTTTGCACCGGGCCTGTCTGACAATGCATCACTCAACCTGGACGAAATGCCGGTTGATGCGTACCTCGGCTTGTACGTCGATGGCGACGGCCCGATCGGCATCATGCGCGACCTGTCGGACAAGGAAGCCGCCTACTTTCACTACTTGCCGATGATCTACCCCTATCTGATCACCGACCGGCCCAAGACGTTTGTCGTGCAGTTTGGCGGTGGCATTTCCACCATGGTGGCACTGCACAGCAACTCCAGAAGTGTCACGGTTGGCGAATCGAACCCTGCGTTTCTGAAGGCATTTCGCGAAAGCGAGGCATTGAAAACATTCACCAGGAACATTCTTGACCGCGTTACGGTCATTCCTTACGACGGTCGCTTGTTTCTTGCCAACACCAGTGATCGCTTTGATGTGATCGACCTGAGCCTGGCCGATTCAGCCGGACTTTCCAATCCGGGCGGCTTTGCGGTGGTCGAAAAATACGCCTACACGCAAGAAGCCATGCAGCACTACATGCAGGCCCTGACCGATGCCGGTATCTTGTCTGTGACCTTGTGGAACAAGGAAGAGCCGCCCAAATCAGTGCTCAAACTCTACGCCACCATGGTCGGCGCAGCACGCGCCAATGGCGAGAAAGACATTGCGCAAAATTTCTTTGTTGCATCGAGCTATCTGTCAACCGTCACGGTGCTTTACAAGCGCGGTGGCTTTACACCAGCCGAGCTGGTCAAGCTGCGCCAGCACACTGCATCGATGTCCTTTGACGAAATTTACTCCCCCGGCATTGGGGTCGATGCCGCGAAGGCAGATCATGTCTTTGCTGACTTTCATGACAGCATTTTCAGCGCTGACACTCGCCAGTCACCAGCCGATGCCAGCCAGGCAGCAGAGTCAGGTTTGCCAGAACCAGCCAATGGCAACGCGATAACCGTGCCCGCCAGTTTGCTCAGCCAACTTGCCTGGCAGTCGCTGATAAAGGACGATTGGCAAGGGTTCAGCCAGCGCTACCTGTTTGATGTGCGGCCCCTGACCAACAATCACCCCTACTTTTCGGCTTATGTGTTC
>DAOSLL010000585.1:0-3083 GCA_035368905.1 Rhodoferax sp. | reverse complement strand
GGGCTTGGGTGCGCTTGCATTATGTCTACCCTTACCCCAATGTGGACGAACTTTTGCCTTTGATGGCTGCCGGACTGATCTTGCCTTACCTCGATGTGCCTTTTCAGCATAGTCATCCCGACGTGCTCAGGCGCATGAAGCGACCTGCCACAGGCGAAAAAAACCTGGAACGGATCCAGCGTTGGCGTGCAGCGTGCCCTGATATTGTGGTGCGCAGCACTTTTATTGCCGGATTTCCCGGTGAAACAGAAGAAGAGTTTGCCCATTTGCTGGAATTCATGCGTGAAGCCAAAATTGACCGCGCTGGTTGTTTTGCCTATAGCCCGGTCCATGGTGCTGCGGCTAATGATTTGCCGGGCATGCTGCCCGAGGCCTTGCGTGAAGAGCGCCGGACTAGGTTCATGGCCGTTGCCGAGGCAGTGTCGGCCACTAAATTGCAGCAGCGTGTCGGTGCGACCATGCAGGTTATCGTCGACTCAGCACCCGGTTTAGGTAAGAAAGGTGGCGTGGGCCGCACTTACGCTGAGGCGCCAGAGATTGATGGGGTAGTGACATTGCTGCCACCAGAAAAAATCAGCAAAACGCTGAAGGTCGGGGAATTTACCAAGGCCCGCATTGTTGGTTCCCACTGCCACGATCTGGTGGCGCAGCCCATTTGAATGCTGTCGTTGATACCGAATCCAGCATCAAAAAAGCCGCTGTGTTGGCAGCGGCAAATTGCTCAAAAACGACCGGTGTCTGACATTGAAACGAACCGGAAATTCATTAATATTGGTGCCCAGGAAGGGACTCGAACCCCCACGAAGTTACTCGCTAGTACCTGAAACTAGTGCGTCTACCAATTCCGCCACCTGGGCATTTCAGGAAAGAAAGGCAGTATATCAAAAATATCAAGCAAGCCAGTGTGTCGCTGGAAGAAGTTGAAGGCATTGTCCAAGGGCATCGCGATGGTCACGGTTTTGTGATCCGTGATGACGGCGATGCAGACATTTATCTACCCCCCAACGAGATGCGGGCCGTTTTGCACAAGGACCATGTCAAGGTGCGGATTGTGCGCAGTGACCGCAAAGGCCGGCCCGAAGGACGGGTCGTCGAAATTGTCGAGCGTAGCTGCCAGGTCATCATTGGTCGTTTACTCCACGAGAGCGGCATCTGGATCGTTGCACCCGAAGACAAGCGCTACGGTCAAGACATCATGATCCCGAAGGCCGCCACTGGGTCGGCCAAGGCCGGGCAGGTGGTGGTGGTGGAATTGACCGAACCGCCATCGCTGTTTGGCCAGCCGGTGGGGCGCATCAAAGAAGTCCTGGGTGAAATTGACGACCCTGGCATGGAAATAGAAATTGCGGTGCGCAAGTACAGCGTGCCGCATGAGTTTTCTGATGCCTGTATTGCGCTGGCACGCGCCTTGCCTGACCAGGTGCGGGCGCAAGACAAGCGCCAAAGGGTTGACCTGACCGATGTGGCGCTGGTCACCATCGACGGTGAAGATGCGCGCGACTTTGACGACGCGGTGTATTGCGAGCCAGCCAAAATTGGAAAAGGCAAAGCGGCCTTGCCTGGCTGGCGCTTGCTGGTGGCCATTGCAGACGTGAGCCACTATGTGGAAAATGGCTCGGCCATCGATGTTGATGCTTATGACCGTGCCACCAGCGTGTATTTCCCGCGCCGTGTCATTCCGATGCTGCCCGAGAAGCTCTCCAACGGCCTTTGCTCGCTGAATCCCGAGGTGGAGCGCCTGTGCATGGTCTGTGACATGTTGGTTTCTGAAGATGGCGACGTATCGGCCTACCAGTTTTATCCTGCGGTGATGTGGAGTCATGCACGCTTTACCTACACCGAAGTGGCCGCCATACTTGCAAACACGCGCGGCCCGGAGGCTACCAAACGCAAAGATCGCATTGGCAATCTGATCAACCTGCACGATGTCTATCTGGCATTGCTCAAGTCCCGGGTCCGCCGGGGTGCGGTGGACTTCGAGACGGTCGAGACACAAATCGTCTGCGACGATGCTGGACACATCGAAAAAATTGTGCCGCGCACGCGCAACGACGCCCACAAGCTGATCGAAGAAGCCATGCTAGCCGCCAATGTCTGCAGCGCCGACTTCATCGCGCAAAGCAAACACGTCGGTCTGTACCGGGTGCATGAAGGCCCGCCACCGGAAAAGCAGGCAATCCTGCGTGACTACTTGAAGATCACCGGCGTTGGCCTAACCATCAGCGATGAACCGACACCGGGTGAGTTCCAGGCGATTGCGAACGCCACCAAAGACCGGCCGGATGCGGCTCAAATCCATTCGATGCTGTTGCGCTCGATGCAGCAGGCCATTTACACCCCTATCAACAGCGGCCACTTTGGTCTGGCATTTGAGGCTTACACCCATTTCACCAGCCCGATCCGGCGCTACCCCGACCTGCTTGTGCACCGGATCATCAAGGCGATTCTGCTGAAAACCAGATATGCCTTGCCAACTTTGCCGATACCGGGCGAAGCGCATGCCAAGCTGTCCAAGCGGCTGGAGAAAAACCTGGCTTCCCGCGTTGCTGAACCAGGGCAAAAGCCGCGCAAACTGACTGCGGAAATGCAGGCCTGGCAGTCGGCCGGCTTGCACTGCAGTGCCAACGAGCGCCGTGCCGATGAGGCCAGCCGTGACGTGGAGGCCTGGCTTAAGTGCAAGTACATGCGCGAGCATCTCGGCGAAGAATACGCCGGCGTTGTCAGCGCGGTCACCAGCTTTGGCATCTTTGTGACCCTGGATGCGATGTATGTGGAGGGATTGGTGCACATTACCGAACTTGGTGGTGAGTATTTTCGTTTTGACGAAGCGCGCCAGGAACTGCGTGGTGAGCGCACTGGCTTGCGCTACGCCCTGGGAACACGGGTTCGCGTGCAGGTTAGCCGGGTTGACCTCGACGGTCGCCGCATCGACTTCCGCTTGGTGCAGGAAGGCGAAGCATTGCTGTTGCGCCCGGCCAAAGACAAGGAGTCTTCGCGCGAACCCGATGAGCGCGCGCCGATTGAGGCCGAGTCCGGCAGCATGTCAGGCCAGCGGCGCAGCAGAAAAGATGTGCAACCGCTGG
>DAOSLL010000584.1:0-3107 GCA_035368905.1 Rhodoferax sp. | reverse complement strand
GCCTAGCCGTGCATCCCAACTCCTTGGTGCAAAACGGGGAGTTATTCCCGACCATATCCTTAGCCATCTGAGCGAAGCAGCAGGTTGGCGCATAAACCGCCACTGCGGGCGTTGCTCAACTGAAAAGCGCCACCCATGCGTGCCACCGTTTGCTCAACAATCGCCAGCCCCAGACCGGTGCTGTTGGAGGAGGTGCGCCCGCTGTCACCGCGAAAAAACGGGGTGGTGAGCTGCCTGACCTGCTCGGGCGGCACGCCCGGCCCATGATCGCGAATGCGCAGCAGCACCTTTTTACCCTGCTGGCGCGCTGAAACATCCACCTCTGCCACGCCATGATCGACTGACTTGCCGTAACGCACGGCGTTTTCCAGCAGGTTGCCAATTACCCGCTGCAGCTCAACCGGGTCGGCTTGAACCATCAGTTTGTCCTGCAAGGCAACCCGAAACTGCACGTCGCTGCGCTTGCGCAACGGCGTCAGGGTGTCTTCAACTGCGCTGTTGAGCGAAATCAACCGCAGTTCGATGCTGCCCGGTCGGGCATAGTCCAAAAACTTGCCGATGATGGCATCGAGCTGCACGATGTCGTTGGCCATGTTGTCGCGTGCTGTGGCATCTTCAACACTGAGTTCGGCTTCCAGTCGCAGCCGCGCCAGCGGGGTGCGCAGATCGTGCGAAATGCCAGCCAGCATGACGGCTCGGTCATGCTCGATCTGGGCCAGTTTGTGCGTCATGCGGTTAAAGCCGACATTGACAGCCCGAATTTCGTTGGTGTTGACGGACTCGTCGAGCTTGCTGGCCTCTAAATTCCCGGCGCGAACGCGGTTGGCCGCAATCGCCAGGTTTTTCAGCGGGCGGTTGATCAGGCCGGCAATCCAGGCGGCCCCTGCCAATGATAGGCAGGCAGCCGTTAGCAGCCAGACCATCCAGGTGCGCCCACCCGGCTGGTCAAAGCGGGACCTGTCTGTTTTCAGCCAATAATGATCGCTGTCGATGGCAAACCCGACCCACAAGCCCTCTGCACCGTTGACGCTTTTGGCCACTACCGACCCAGGCCCCAGCCGCGATTTGATCTCTTCGGTGATGTGCTGACTGATGTCATCGCTGCCAAATGGCTCAAAAGTATCTTTGGGTTCACGCAGTGAGATCGTGACCTGTTCCTGGTCTTTCATGGTCTTGAACAGTGACACCCGGTTGATGGCATCGGAGTGCATCACTGCTGCGCGGCTGAGATTGACCACCGAGGCAATCTGCCGGGCGGTTTGCAGGGCTCTGGGTTCAAATTCCATTTCACGCAGGGTTTCGGCCCAGGCCAGCACACAGCCGAGAAGCAGCAAGGCCTGCAGGAAAAAGGTACGCCAGAAAAGGCTTAAGCCGGGTCGATGCTCCGGTGTATCAGGCGCATCACCAAATTCCGAGTCCAGGTCAACAGTTTCAATCGCTGCCATCTGGAACAAAAACGTAACCAACACCCCAGACCGTCTGAATGTAGCGCGGCACCGCTGCATCGGCTTCAATCAGCTTGCGCAAGCGAGATACCTGCACATCAAGGCTGCGGTCAAAAGGCTCAAAGCCGCGACCGCGTGCCAGTTGCGCCAGCTTCTCGCGCGACATCGGCAGGCGCGGGTGGCGCACCAGCGCCTTGAGCATGGCAAATTCACCGCTGGTCAGGGGCAGCTCTTCATCGCCCTTGCGCAAGATGCGTGCCCCCATGTCAAAGTAGAACTGACCAAATGTTGCTACGTCACCATCGGACGATGGCGAACCCGGATGCACGGCGACTGGTCGGCGGCGCAGCACCGCATTGATGCGGGCCAGCAATTCGCGCGGGTTGAACGGCTTGCCCAGGTAATCGTCGGCACCGACTTCCAGGCCAACAATGCGGTCGATGTCCTCGCCCTTGGCGGTCAGCATGATGACCGGGGTCAAGTCTTTGGCGCTGCGCAGCTTTCGGCACAGGGTCAAGCCATCTTCGCCTGGCATCATCAGGTCAAGCACGATCAGATCGATGGTTTCGCGCTGCAGCGTCCTGTTCATGGCTTTGCCGTCTTCCGCCAGCAACACCTCAAAGCCTTGCTGCGTCAGGTAGCGGCGCAGCAAATCGCGGATGCGTGTGTCGTCATCGACGACAAGAACTTTGTCAGCTCGGGGGGCAATTGCGGCCATACTACGCGTACTCAAATTTGTAACAGTGGCTATTTTGCGCGGCCTGTCTGGTTGTTTTCAGCATTTCTGCAGCAAGTTGACATCCTGTTACAAATTCGCCCCACTCGGTAGCCCAGTCGTCAGACGGCTTGTAGAATTTTGCTGCGTGGTGCCTGTTTGCTCTTTTGTTTATAGCTAGATGCGCATTGCTGGTAACGTCTGGCGTTGTTTTTTCTATTTTTTTGACCTGCAACGGTGCATTGAAGTGAGAACTTACCTTGGTTGATTTTTCACCCTTTTCGACGCTCAAGCAGTTGGCTGGGAGCGCTGCGGCCGAGCCTGCCACCTTGGGCCGTTTTCAGCTCAAGCGGCTATTGGGGCAGGGCGCACAGGCCAAGGTCTGGCTGGCCTTTGATCCGCGGCTGGAGCGTGAAGTGGCCATCAAGCTGATGTTGCCGGTGCAAGAAGCCAACGCCACGGCGGTCAACCAGTGGCTGCAGGAGGCGCGCAGCGTCAGTCGGCTGACGCACCCGAATATCGTGCCGGTGTTCGAAGCCGACCTGCAGGACCAGCAGCCTTACCTGGTTTTTGAGTATGTGGCGGGCAAGACCCTGGCGCAGCAGTTGCAGGCTGATGGTGCCATGTCGGCGACCCAGGCCGGGGCGCTGCTGCAGGATGTCCTCAGTGCGCTGGTGGCGGCACACGCCGCCGGGGTGGTGCACCGTGACCTGAAACCCTCCAATGTGCTGATTGACAGCCAGGGTCACGCCCGGGTGATGGACTTTGGCATTGCCGCGCGCATCAACCTGGCTCAGGGGCACAGCGCGGCGGTGGAAGTCGCTGGCAGCCCGGCCTACATGGCACCAGAAGCGGTGCGCGGTGAAGCGATTTCGCCGCTGATGGACGTTTATGGTGCCGGCCTGATGTTCGCCGAGATGCTGCGCGGCAGCCCGCTGCGCGGTGGC
>DAOSLL010000583.1:0-3107 GCA_035368905.1 Rhodoferax sp. | reverse complement strand
ATGCTGATGCGTCGTTGAGCATATTTATGTCTGTAAAACGTATTTTCTTTGACTCTAATATTGCTCGAAGTGTTTCAGCTGAGCAATAGTGATAAACAATTTGCCCTTCGCTTGGCTTCAACAATCGACCCATCAGCATTTGTTGCCCCCACTATTTCTATTTCAGCCTGTTGACTCAATTCACGTTGACCGCGACGCCTAACGTTCAAATTCAGCGGTGAGCGAAGCGAATCCGCTGGAATGCAGAGTTAGGCGCTGGCGGTTCGGATGGGGGGGAAACGTAGGGATGGCCATTGGCAATACGTTTGCCTTCGGACTTCTTCAGGTCGGCATAAATTGCACGCAAGTCATAACCAAACTTGCTGGCATGTGCCTCGCGAATTGCACGCACTTCATCAATAATTTCGTCATTCAGCATTTTCTTCTCCAAGAAGTTCTTCCGGCGTACAAATAAATGGCAGAAACAAACCAATCTGTTCAAGGTATTGGGCAATGTTTCTTTGTATTTCCGGGTTAGCGATGTGCCGACAGTTCCATGTCAGCAGGTAATCCACGCCATTGACCGTGGCGACTGCGATGTGCAACGCATCTTCTGCCGCCTTCAGTGGGATGATTTCCCGTTCTACCAATGACTCGGCAATATTCAGAGCCTGTTCGGTGACTAAAAGCAGGGGGACATCATTCAACACAGCCAGCCGTTTTTTAGCTGCATCTGGATCGCCAGCGCCACACTCGCGTAATACCGACTCTGACACCAACAGTTCGTATTGGCTACGGGTTTCCCACCAAGCAAGCGTGATTTGTTGATGTGCGGCGCCGATAATAGTTCTGCTTGGGCGAGCCGTCAGGTAGCTGATGACGGACGTTTCGACGTAGATTTTGCGTTTCATAATTTCAGCATTGCTAGAAAACTGGAAACCGCAGTCCGTTCCCTATTATTACCGCAGTTGAATATGGGGCCACTACAGCAGTTGCCCTGCTAGTGCATCGCGAATCACGGATACCACGGCAGCATTGTCGTTCAAGTCAACATTCCGTTTCCTCTGATTGTCGATCACATAGGGAGAATTCGGTTTCACCCCTCTCTTGATCGTCTGCTGGACAAGGGGTACCCCCGCCCTGCAGCACAGCATTGCGAAGAATGCTCGCTTTGCGCCATATCAGTTATATATTCAGCGCTGACGGGCAGTACAGATCTGCGCGCAAGTCAGTCGGGATCAGGTTGATCTGCTGCCCGACCCAGCCGCTAGCCAAACTTTGCCAACACCCGCTAACCAACTTCTCAGGTGCCACCTTGCGGCACCGACCAGTTTCAAAAAAACCTTATGAAAAATATCAAATCTATAGCTAGCTACGCACTGTTGATATGCGCTACAAGCCTTTTTCTTATAAACCATGCGCAGGCTGGCATTGCCATTGAGCACTGGACGAGCCCCGGCGGGGTGCAGGTGTACCTGGTGCCAAGCCCGGCCATTCCGATGCTTGATGTGCAGATTGACTTTGATGCTGGCAGCCGTCGCGACCCGCCACAGCAGGCCGGTCTGGCCAGCGTGACAGCGCGCATGCTGGCCAAGGGCGTGCGTGCCAACCCGGCCCGGCAAGAGCCTGCGCTGGACGAAAACGCCTTGGGCGAGGCCTGGGCGGATCTGGGTGCCAGCTTTGGTGCCAGCGCCAGCAGTGACCGCATCAGCTTTGCCCTGCGCACCCTGAGTTACCCCGACTTGCTGGCCAAAGCCGTGCAACTGGCAGCGCGGCAACTGGCTGAGCCGTCTTTTCCGCCCGACATCTGGCAGCGCGAGCGCGACAGCCTGAAAGCCAGCCTCAAAGAGGCCAACACCCGCCCTGCCACGCTGGCCGCTCGGGCCTTTGCCAAAGCGGTTTACGGTGATCACCCCTACGGTTATGAGATGACCGAGGCCACTCTGTCGCGCCTTGAAGTGGCTGACATGGCGGCCCTGCATCGCCAGATGGTGCAAGCGTGTCGCGCCAGCGTCACGTTGGTCGGGGCCGTCACCCGGCCGCAGGCCGATGCGCTGGTGCAGGAACTGTTTGCGCGGCTGTCAAGCAGCAAGCAGGCAGGTTGTGCCGCCTTGCCAAAGGTGGCTGAAGTGGCCGCGCTGGAACAGGCCAGCGAGCAGCGCATTGTGTTTGACTCGGCCCAGGCCCAGGTGTTGCTGGGCCAACCCGGCTTCAAGCGCGATGACCCGGACTATTTCGCCCTGACGGTGGGCAACTACATTCTGGGCGGCGGTGGTTTTGTCTCACGCCTGACCGAGCAGGTGCGCGAAAGGCGCGGCCTGAGTTACAGCGTCTTCAGCAACTTTGCGCCTGGCCTGCATGCCGGTGCTTTCGCCATCAGTCTGCAAACCCGCCCGGACCAGGCTGATCAGGCGTTGCAGGTGGCACGCGAGGTGCTGGCGCGTTTTGTCGCAGACGGCCCGACTGCGCCTGAGTTGCAAGCCGCCAAAGACAACCTGATCGGTGGCTTTGCGCTGCGCATCGACAGCAACCGCAAACTGCTCGACAACGTGGCCAATATGGCCTGGAACAATCTGCCGCTGGACTACCTTGATACCTGGACGCAGCAGGTCGAAGGCGTGACAGCGGCACAGATCAGGGCCGCCTTTGCGCGAAAACTGCAGCCCCAGCGCATGGCCACCGTGGTGCTGGGTGGGGCCACCAAGTAAGGATGTGGTCGGGAATAACTCCCCGTTTTGCACCAAGGAGTTGGGATGCACGGCTAGGCGCAAGACGCGCCGTTTAGCTGGCTAAACAAGCGTCTTGCAACGACGCTGTGCGCCCAGATCCGCCGGTGCAAATAGGGGAAGTTATTTCTGACCACATCCTAAGCTTGGCCTCATGGACAATGCCGCTCTATCCATCCCGCGCCTTACCAGATGACAAACGCCCCCGCTACCCCTTACCGTAAGCCACCGCGCCCCCGCTCGCCGCAAAGCCATGAGGTGCGCATCATCGGTGGCCAGTACAAACGCACCAGGCTGCCGGTGGCAGACAAGGCGGGACTGCGCCCGACACCCGACCGGGTGCGTGAAACCTTGTTCAACTGGCTCGGCCAGGACCTGACCGGCTGGCGCTGCGTCGATGCG
>DAOSLL010000582.1:0-3120 GCA_035368905.1 Rhodoferax sp. | reverse complement strand
TGACGCGGCGCAGGCAGGTGGGCGGCGAGATGTGCACCAGCTCGGCCAGGGTCTGGTTGTTCATGGATGCGTCTTGCTGCAGGCGCGCGAGCAGCTGCAGATCGATGGCGTCAAGCTCGGGCGTGTTCATGCTGCCCTACCTTTGCGCACCCACCACGGCCACAGCAGGTTCAGCGCCAGCCCGCCCATCACCAAAGCCGCCGCGCCAATCTTCCAGCCAGGCAGGCTTTCGCGCAGCCACCAGGCCGAACTGCCCATGCCAAACAGCGGCACCAGCAAGGCCATTGGCGTGATGGTGGCTGCGCTGTAGCGCGACAGCAGCCAGCCCCAGGCGGCGTAGCCAAAAATGGAATTGCCCCAGGCCTGCCAGGCCACGGCGGCCCAGGTCATGGCGCTGGCCTGCTGCAGTCCGGCCGCCAAAACGTCCCAGCCCTCGACCGTCAAGGCCAGCACAGCCAGCGGTGGCACGGCAAACAGGCTGGACCACACCACATAAGCCACCATGTTGATGCGCCCGGCCGCGCGCGACACCAGATTGCCGCCAGCCCAGGCCAGGGCGGCCAGCAAAACCAGGCCCAGGCCCAGCAGGGTGGTGCTGCCGTCGGTATGCGCCACGATCACCCACAAACCGGCTCCGGCCAGCCCCAGGGCGATCCATTGCACCCGCTGCAGCGTTTCACCGGCCATCGCCATGGCCAGGCCAATGGTGAAAAACACCTGCACCTGAATCACCAGCGAGGCCAGTCCAGGCGAAATATGCCCGTTCATGGCAACAAACAGCAAGCCAAACTGCCCGACCCCAATCAGCAGCCCGTATGCGGCCAGATTGCGCCAGGGTAGCGCCGGTCTGGGCAAAATGAACACCATGGGCAGCAGCACCAGGCAAAAGCGCAGGGTGGCAAACAGCAAGGGTGGCATCTGCCCCAGCGCCACTTTGATGACCACAAAATTGCTGCCCCAAACCGCTACCACCGCCAATGCCAGAAAAAAATGACGCAAAGACAATGAAGTTTTCATTCACCAAGTATAGATTGGTGAAATAAATGGTGACTTGTTTTGTTTGGTGAAATATTTGGTTGAATGTATGCAAATATTGATCAGTAATTTCTGATCATGCTTTCTAACATCAGGCATTGTTTATTTTTTGGAGCAGTCTATGTGTGGCATTGTTGGCGCGGTATCGGTCCAAAACGTGGTTCCCATCATGGTGCAAGGCCTGGCCAGGCTGGAATACCGGGGTTACGACTCTTGCGGTGTGGCGGTCTATGCCAATGGCTTGCAGCGCGCCCGCAGCACTTCGCGGGTGGCCGAACTGATGGCGCAGATCAGCACCACCCAACTGGCCGGCAGCACCGGCATAGCCCACACCCGCTGGGCCACCCATGGCGCGCCGGTGGTACACAACGCGCATCCGCATTTCAGCCATGGCCCCGGCGCAGATGCAGACAGCCGTCCTGGCCACATTGCCCTGGTGCACAACGGCATCATTGAAAACCACGATGACCTGCGTGCCCTGCTGCAAGCCAAAGGCTATGTTTTTCAGAGTCAGACCGACACCGAGGTGATTGCCCATTTGATTGACAGCCTGTATGACGGTGATTTGTTTGAGTCGGTCAAGGCGGCGCTGGGCTCGTTGCGTGGTGCCTATGCCATAGCGGTGTTTTGCAAGGACGAACCACACCGGCTGATTGGCGCGCGGGTTGGCTCGCCGCTGATTCTGGGGGTTGGGGCAGACGGGCAGTCGCACTACCTGGCCAGCGATGCCATGGCATTGGCCGGTGTCACCGACCAGATTGTTTACCTGGAAGAAGGGGACGTGGCCGACCTCCAGTTGGGCAAGTACTGGCTGGTGAACGCAGCCTTCAAGCCATTGACACCGGCACAACGCCCGGTCAAAACAGTGCACGCCCACAGTGGCGGTGCCGAGCTGGGGCCGTACCGCCACTACATGCAAAAGGAAATCTTTGAGCAGCCCCGCGCCATTGCCGACACCCTCGAAGGTGTCACGAGCATCATGCCCGAGCTGTTTGACGGGGCCAACGCGAGCGCGGCGCGGGTTTTCAGGGACATCGATTCGGTGCTGATTCTGGCCTGTGGCACCAGCTATTACAGTGGCTGCACCGCCAAGTACTGGCTGGAGAGCATCGCCAAAATTCCGACCCAGGTCGAGGTTGCCAGCGAATACCGCTACCGCGACTCGGTGCCAAACCCCCGCACGCTGGTGGTCACCATTACCCAAAGCGGCGAAACCGCCGATACCCTGGCCGCGCTTCGCCATGCGCAAGGCCTGGGCATGACGCATACGCTGACAGTTTGCAATGTGGCCACCAGCGCCATGGTGCGCGAATGCGAACTGGTCTACGTCACCCGCGCCGGGGTTGAAATTGGTGTTGCTTCCACCAAGGCCTTTACCGCACAACTGGCCGGGCTGTTCTTGCTGACGCTGGCACTGGCGCAATCGCGTGGCCTGCTCAGCGACGCAGAAGAGGCGCGCCACATCAAGGCCCTGCGCCATTTGCCGGCCGCCCTGCAGGCGGTGCTGGCGCTGGAGCCGCAGGTGATCGCCTGGTCAGAAGAGTTTGCGGGCAAGGACAATGCGCTGTTTCTGGGACGTGGGCTGCACTACCCGATTGCGCTGGAAGGCGCACTCAAGCTCAAGGAAATCAGCTACATCCATGCCGAGGCCTATCCGGCAGGTGAACTCAAGCACGGGCCGCTGGCACTGGTGACCAGTGCCATGCCGGTGGTCACGGTGGCCCCCAACGACGCGCTGCTGGAAAAACTCAAGAGCAACATGCACGAGGTGCGCGCCCGCGGTGGCGTGTTGTATGTGCTGGCCGATGCCGGCTCGCAGATTGCCAGCGGTGACGGCCTGCACGTGATCCGCATGCCCGAACATTACGGCGAACTCTCGCCGATGCTGCATGTGGTGCCGCTTCAGTTGCTGGCCTACCACACCGCCTGCGCCAGAGGTACCGATGTTGACAAACCGCGCAACCTGGCGAAATCGGTCACGCTGGAATGATGCCGGTATCCTCTGTTGATCATTCAATGCCAATGGCGCGGTTAGTGACTAGGCATTTTCCCAGACAAGCTGGAAAAATGAGGTTCGCCTTTGGC
>DAOSLL010000581.1:0-3125 GCA_035368905.1 Rhodoferax sp. | reverse complement strand
CACCATGGCCAGGTAGGTGAGCATCTTGCCGTCGCGCCCAAACAGCACCAGTCCGGCTGTCAGCAGACCGCATCCTGCTACAAAAAGTACAGCTACCTGCGCAAGCACCGTAAGGGCTACAGGCCTTTTTCGCATCAAAAGCCGGGCCAGCAAGGGGATCAGCAGGGCGAGCCACAGCGCTGGTGCCATGAAGTTGATGGCGTGGTTGAGCAGTGCCAGCGGTCCCATCAATGACAAGTCAGTGGCAACAACGAATGATTCAGTTCAAAGCGCATGCGCCTGATTTTATAATTCAGCCATGGCAGTTTGGGCATTAGGCATCAATCACACAACCGCACCGCTCGACTTGCGTGGCCGGTTTGCGTTTGCCATGGACCAGATCGAGCCCACCTTGCGTGCCCTGCGCGGTGCGCTGATCCGCCAGCCCGAGGCGGCGCTGATTTCCACCTGCAACCGAACCGAAATTTATTGTGCTGGCGAGCAAGCCCAATTGCAGCCAACGCTGGACTGGCTGGCGCACAGCGGTGGTGTCTCAGCCGAATTGCTGCGCGCTCACTCCTACACCTTGCAAGACGGACTGGCCGCGCGCCACGCCTTTCGGGTTGCCAGCGGGCTCGATTCAATGGTGCTGGGCGAGCCGCAGATTCTGGGCCAGCTCAAGGATGCCGTGCGCGCCGCCGATGCCGCAGGCAGCCTGGGCAGCACGCTGAGCCAGTTGTTCCAGCGCTCGTTTGCCGTGGCCAAGGAAGTCCGCAGCTCGACCGAGATTGGCGCGCATTCAATCAGCATGGCTGCAGCGGCAGTGCGCCTGGCCGGCCAGTTGTTTGAAGACCTCAACCAGGTCAAGGTGCTGTTTGTTGGCGCTGGCGAGATGATTGATCTGTGCGCCACCCACTTTGCCGCAAAAACCCCCAAAGCCATGGCCATTGCCAACCGCACCCTGGCGCGTGGCGAAACCATCGCTGCCAAGTTTGGCGCCGAGGTGATGCACCTGGGCGAACTGCCTGATCGGCTGCATGAATTTGACGCGGTGATCAGTTGCACCGCCAGCACGCTGCCCCTGATTGGTCTTGGCTCGGTTGAGCGGGCCTTGAAGCGCCGCCGTCGGCGCCCGATGTTCATGGTCGATCTGGCAGTGCCGCGCGATATCGAAATTGAGGTCAAGGCGCTCGAAGACGTTTACCTCTACACCATTGATGACTTAGCCGGTGTGGTGCAAACCGCCCAGGCCAGTCGGCAGGCCGCCGTAGCCCAGGCCGAAGCCATTGTCGATGCCGGGGTGCAGAGCTTTTTGCACTGGGTCGAGCAGCGCAACACGGTGCCGCTGATCCAGCAGCTCAACGCCCAGACCGAAGAATGGCGCGCTCTTGAGATTGCCCGGGCCCGCAAGCTGCTGGCCAAAGGTGCCGACGTGGAAGAGGTGCTCGATGCCCTGTCACGTGGCCTGACGCAAAAAATGCTGCACGGCGCGCTGGCCGAGTTGCGTGGCGGCGACAGCGCCGCGCGCGAGCGTGCCAGCTCAGCGGTGCAACATTTCTTTTTGCGCAAAGAGCGTTAGCTGGGCTGATTGCACCAGCGTAAATGCCAGCGCGACGACGCGACCAGTCCGCCAAAGCCGATTGCCGCGCCAGGCGCGCAACGGCCACCACAAACCAGTTGTCCGCTTCAAGCCGACCCGATCCAGCCCCCGCGTCACCTTCACCACATCATCCTAGATTCCTCAGTTGACCGCTTGTTTTCCTCTATAAGTCCTTATGAGTATTTACTTTTTTAGCTTCGATGGAGTTCACCCATCGGGTGACAGCGCTACGCACCCGATTGAACCACTGGCAACGCGCCTGGGGGCGTTGCTCCTCCTAGCGGGCAGTAACTGTGCGTCGTCGTCTCCCTTGCAGGGCGCAGCCATGCCAGAAGCATGGCCTGCTCAAGCCGTCCAAACCTGCGCAGGCAGGTTTGAAGCCGCGGCTTTCGCCCTACCCAGACGCGCCGCCAGCGGCCCACTCGGGCGCGTCCAACTAAAGAATCTAGGATCATGAAAACATTTTTGCGCCAACAACTTGCCCGCTACGCCGACCGCCTGGGGGAACTCGAATTCTTGCTGTCACGCCAGGACATCATGAGCGACATGGCCCAGTTTCTGCTGCTCTCGCGGGAACACACCGACGTGGCAGCCGTGGCGGGTCGCTGGGCGCGCTATCAGCAACGCGAATCTGACCTGGCTGCGGCGCAGGATTTGCTCAAGGATGCCGCCGACGATGCCGAGATGGCGCAAATGGCACAAGAAGAAATCGATGCCGCTAGCGCCGAGATGCAGCAACTGGAGTCGGAACTGCAGCGCATGCTGCTGCCAAAAGACCCGGACGATGCCCGCCCGGCTTTTGTCGAAATTCGCGCTGGCACCGGTGGCGACGAGTCGGCCCTGTTTGCCGCCGACCTGGCGCGCATGTACCTGCGTTTTTGTGACCGCAAGGGCTGGAAGCACGAAATCATCAGCGAGTCTCCCAGCGAACTCGGTGGCTACAAGGAACTGGTGCTGCGTATTGAAGGCGATCAGGTTTATGGCGCGCTCAAGTTCGAGTCAGGTGGCCACCGGGTGCAGCGTGTGCCGGTCACCGAAACCCAGGGCCGCATCCACACCAGCGCCTGCACCATTGCCGTGCTGGCCGAGCCCGACGAGCAAGATGCCATCAAGATCAACCCGTCAGACCTGCGCATTGACACCTACCGCGCCAGCGGAGCCGGGGGCCAGCACATCAACAAAACCGACTCGGCGGTGCGCATCACCCATTTGCCAACCGGCATCGTCGCCGAATGCCAGGATGGCCGCAGCCAGCACAGCAACAAGGCGCAGGCTTTGCGCGTGCTGACCGCCCGCATCCAGGAAAAAGACCGCAGCGAGCGGGCCGCCAAGGATGCCGCCGAGCGTAAAAGCCTGGTTGGCAGCGGCGACCGCAGTGACCGCATTCGCACCTACAACTTTCCGCAGGGCCGCCTGACCGATCACCGCATCAACCTCACCCTGTACAAACTGCTGACCATCATGGAAGGTGATCTTGACGACGTGGTCCATGCCCTCCAGGCGCATGAGGCGGCCAACCAGCTCGCCGCGCTTGAACTCAACGCCT
>DAOSLL010000580.1:0-3128 GCA_035368905.1 Rhodoferax sp. | reverse complement strand
CAATTGGTGAAAGAGCTGGAAGTCATGCGCGACGCACTGACCCACCTGTCGCTCAAGATGAACGATCTGACGTTCTTGGTTGATGCGCCACAGCGAAAGGCGGCACAAGAACTAGCAGCGGATTGCATTATTCGCTGTCAGTCCAGGGAGTATTGATGGAAATGAAGTCTGACATGTCTGCCTCAAGTGAACAAGCGCCCGTCGATTTCGAAAGGTCACTGAAAGGGCTCGGAGATGACGGCAAACTTCTTGAAGCAGTCGCACAAATGTTGCTCGAGCAGATAACGGTTGACTTGACAGCTATCCAGTCGAATGTGGCGGCCAGCAATTCCTGTGCACTTGCTGATGCGTCTCACCATCTTAAGGGTAGCTTGGGAGCCATCGCTGCGGTGCCTGCCTACCTGGCATGTGCTGCACTCAACCGGTCAGCGCGATGTGGCGCGATTGCATCGTATTTACCAGAATTGGCCCGACTGGAGCATGAGTTAACCCGCCTCCGACGGTGTCTGCAGGTCTGGCTCATCGAGCAAGAAAAGTGCGGGTCGTGAGCAGGAAGTCAGACCGCTGGAACCGAAGAGTGCGCACCGACGTGCCAGTAATTAGAGGATCTAAACATTTGGAGTTTCCATCATGGAAAAGAAAATTCTCGTTGTAGACGACGCCGACATATCGCGCATGATTGCAACCAGGGCCCTCAAAGCCGCTGGTTACAAGGTCTTTGAAGCGACTAACGCGAGCAACGCGCTCGCCTTGCTCGATGGGCGAGATATCAGCATGGTCGTTTGCGATTTCAGCATGCCAGGGATGGACGGAATTGAATTTGTCAAGGCGCTTAAAGAGATGTCCCAGTACAAGTTGATGCCGGTCCTGATGCTGACAGCTGCTGACAAACAGGAAATACGCGAGAGAGGCAAAAAGTCCGGTGTGAAGGCGTGGATGACGAAGCCATTTTCTCAGCCGGCATTGGTGAAAGCAGTCGACAAACTCTGTCCATAGGCTATGAAGCGGCAGTATCCAAGAAACAAACTTCACAGGACTGTGACCGCTGTAGTGCCGCGAATTTCAGAACCAGCGTTTCATTTTGATGCGTTGAGTTAAATGACGGCGCACACAACCTTTGCACCCACTTTGGGCAGCCAGATGTGGACCACGAACGGCTGCCGAGATAGATTTCGTCGAGCTTTCGGAAAGCTATCTTTGGCCAGTACCCGCTGACGCTGCTCTGGAACCAACCAAGCCTAGTCTCTATCAAGTCAAGTCTTTGCGAATCATGCGAAGAATTCAAACATGCCAAGTCATTCGTCGCGAGGGCGGGCCTACAAATTCAAATAGGCGCCGACTGTTTGTGTAGGAGTCGCGCCCTCGCGACGAAGGCTCATCGATTCCGGCTTGTCCGGCTTAGGCAGAAGAAACTCAAGTCTGCGGTTGCCTGGCATGTCCGGCCTATCTGGCGGCAGAGAATTCAGTGAAAATCTACGTTCTTTTGAGTACCAAACCGCGCCCACCATGACCAACCATCAAACGCCCTCCCCACACCACGGTGCAGTTGAAATTGCCATCAATTGGCTGTCTTCTTTGCACCGCAAGGGCTGGCAAAACGCCTCTATCAATTTGTACCAGGAACTGCTTTCAGAAGAAGAGCGGGTGCGGGTTGCAGGATTGGATCAAGACACGGTTGAAGCGATTGAAATCAACATGGTCGATTGGCTGCTGGCCGAGGGCGATATCCAGGCCCGGGGTGGCATCCGGCGCATCAATGATTACCTGCTCAGCCCGGCTGGTCCGCGTCTGAACGCGGGCCAGCGCGATTGGCTGCAGCAAATGGGCCAGCGCCCGCTGCGCCTCTATGACGTGACTGATGTGGTGAAGAGCCAACAAATGACACTGTGTGATGCGCTCGACAAAGAAGCCGAACCCTTGGTGGTGCGCGAGCGAATGGGTACGCAAAATCTGGAGCCCGGCAGCTTGCTGGCTTGCCGCATCGTTCGCGCTGGCGATCATTTTGAAATGTCTGGCTCGGCCTATTTGTTTGGGTTACTAACCGGGCCGGGGGTGCTGTCGCGGCTGCGCGAACACCAGCAGGCGCATGGCCAGCAGCTTGATGGACCCCGAAGAATGGGGCGGATGATCATGCGCGAATGGGTGCAGCAATGGCTGGTGCCCGCACCCATGCCAACCCTGATTGATCACTATTCAGGCGAGCCCATGAAGATGATCACCGACCATTACCGTGTCAATGATGAAATGGCGCTGGCGCAAACCCTGGCCACCCAGCCAGATATTGAGGGCGATCGGCAAGAGGGGTGGTCACGCCTCATCGACTGCACGGACGGGCAGATACGCGCCA
Organism: Rhodoferax sp.; assembly: GCA_035368905.1. Lineage (GTDB taxonomy): Bacteria > Pseudomonadota > Gammaproteobacteria > Burkholderiales > Burkholderiaceae_C > Rhodoferax. The sequence goes on along the minus strand of DAOSLL010000580.1, from coordinate 781 downwards.
GTGTGCACATCAATCCCGGCAAAAAGCCTGATCAGATCGAACTTTTTTATCGAACACAACGCTATGCCGACGATGGGCGGGAGTGGTTTGAGGCGTTGGTGGGCGCAAGTGTCACCTTTGTCAAAAGAAAAGCGCAAGAGACTGCGGATGTGATGGCTGCACCGCAAAAGCCGGCGGCCAGGGGCTCAAGCAAAAAGGGCAAGCCGTCTTCAGCATCTGCGTCCACACTAGATGCCGCCACCATGGCGCAATTGATGTCCGAAGCCATTCATCGCTCGTATGCCAACTGGGCCGATGAACCGATTCCGGCGCTTGACCACAAAACACCGCGCCAGGCCATCAAGACCTCAGCCGGTCTGGAGCGGGTCAAAGGCCTGTTGCGCAGTTATGAGGCCAGTGAAGCAGCGCAGGCCAAGCAACAGGGTCGCACTGAAATCTCGTATGACTTTTTGTGGCAAGCGCTGGGTTTAACCCGATAGCTGGCCAGACGGTTGGTCACAATTTCGGGCCGGACAGATCGGCGGGCTGGCCCGACCTTCTCGCAGCAACACCCGCATGGCTGGGTGTTCTCTCAGACGGCCCACCAACACGCAGCCGCTGGAGCCAGCACCGATGATGATGCAGTCAAAGGCTGGCGGCATGGTCTTGGTCAGTTCGGCGATCAGCCTCAACAGACTATCAAATATATAGCTGCTTGCGCACTATTTACAAGGGCTACAGGCCAATAGGGCTTGAAAATCAGATGGCATTCGCAGTGACCTTCATCAAACATAGTCCTGGT
>DAOSLL010000579.1:0-3148 GCA_035368905.1 Rhodoferax sp. | reverse complement strand
TGGCTGAATCTATCAACACCTGATGATGAAAATGGTCACCAGCCCCCGCCACACCTGCCTCAGTAGCTTCCAATAGCATAGCAGTCATGGCAGCATCGCAGGCAAAAGTGGCGCATCCGTACAGAGGTATCTCGTAGCGTGCAAACAAGGGGCTGGAGTCCATGTCGTGCTGGACAAAGGCGCTGGCAACAACCACGTCGCCAACTTTGACCCCGTCGCCAATTCCCCCGGCGACGCCGGTGAACAACACCCGCGTGACTCCAAAGGCTTCAATCAGCGTGGTGGCGGTGGTGGCAGCGGCAACCTTGCCAACCTTGGTGAGAACCAGCACAACATCGTGCCCGCCCCATTGACCACACCAGAAGGTACGACCTGCCCGTTTCACTTTCTGCGGGTTAACCAGTTGTTCAAGCAGACCCCGCTGTTCATCAAGCAGGGCACTCAGGATAGCGAGTGTCAAATCTTTCCTTTTTTATTTGACGCGCAATTCGCGCCGAAGGATTTTGCCCACCGGTGTCTTGGGCAACTCGGTGCGAAATTCGATGATCTTGGGTTGCTTGTAACCGGTCAGGTTTTCCTTGCAATAGGCGCGTACCTGGTCTTCGGTAATGGCCGGGTCTTTGCGCACAATCACCAGCTTGACTGCTTCGCCGGATTTCTGATCGGGTACCCCGACGCAGGCACATTCCATGATGCCGTTCATTTGCGTCACCACGTCTTCAAGTTCGGTCGGAAACACATTGAAGCCGCTGACCAGGATCATGTCTTTTTTGCGGTCAACAATCCTGAAAAAGCCGTTTGCATCCATGACCCCGATGTCGCCAGACTTGAAATAGCCATCAGCCGTCATCACCTTGGCGGTCTCGTCGGGCCTTTGCCAATAGCCAGCCATCACCTGCGGCCCCTTAATGGCGATTTCGCCTGACTGTCCGGCTGCAACCTCGTTGCCATCGTCGTCCAGCAGCTTGAGCCAGGTACTGGAAATAGGCACACCAATCGAGGCGGAATACTCGGTCGCGGTAACCGGGTTTGCGGCGGCAATTGACGCGGTTTCGCTCAAGCCATAGCCTTCACAAATGGCACAGCCGGTTTTTTCAAACCATAGCTTGGCAACAGCGCTTTGAACGGCGGTGCCACCACCGGCTGATGCCACCAGACTGCGCCAGTCCACCTTGCTGAAATCGGGGTGATTGGCCAAGCCGTTGAACAGCGTGTTGACGGCAGGGAAAAAATGGATCTTGTGCTTGGCAAGTTCGGTCAGTACCGCCGGAAAGTCGCGCGGGTTGGGTATCAGGATCAGCTTGCCGCCCAGACGCATCGACATCATCATGCCGACGGTAAAGGCAAAGATGTGGTAGAGCGGCAGCGCGCACACTGTCGTCATTTGCTCGCCTGCCGGAATCTTGGTTAAAGCGGGCTGAAACCATGCGTCTGCCTGCAACAGGTTGGCCACCAAATTGCGGTGCAGCAGGACCGCGCCTTTGGATACACCCGTGGTGCCCCCGGTGTACTGCAAGACAGCAACGTCGTCTGGCTTGAGAGTGGCCTTTTTGAGCGTGCCTCTGCTGGCTTTGGCGATGGCTGCGTTGAACCGGACAGCCAGCGGGAGCTTGTATTCCGGCACCATTTTTTTGACATTGCGCACCACATAGTTCACTATCGAACCTTTGAGCAGACCAAGTAGATCGCCCATGGCGCACAAAACAACATGCTGGACAGGGGTGGCACCCAGGCATTTTTCCAGCGTTGCTGCAAAGTTTTCCAGAATCACAATGACTTTGGAGCCAGAGTCCTTGAGCTGATGCTCCAGCTCGCGGGCGGTGTACAGCGGATTGACGTTGACCAGTGTGAAACCGGCCCGCAGGATACCGGCAACGGCAATTGGGTACTGCATCACGTTGGGCAACATCACGGCAACCCGGTCGCCTTTGACCAGGCCAAGGCCTTGCAGGTAAACGCCAAAGGTCCGGCTGAGTTCCTCAACTTGAGCGTAGCTGATTTCCTTGCCCAGAAAACTAAATGCACGTTGGTCGGCGAACTTCTGAAAGCTCTCTTCCATCATCTCGACCATTGACCCGTAGCGGCTTACGTCAATGTCTGCGGGGACACCCCTGGGATAAGCTTTCAACCAGACACGATCAGTCATCGATTTTCTCCAAGTTTTTAGTCAAAACCTGATTTTCACCTGCATGTCAGTTTTTGTAAGCTGTGTTTTCCCTAATTAGTGAGGCAATACCAACTTGCCGGTCTCAAAACATGAAAGCCGCCTGCCCACTGGGGCCACGCAAGGCGGCCGCAGCAAACAGGGTGCGGGATCAGGACTTCAGCGCGACCAGCACTTCGTCAAGCATCTTCTTGGCATCACCGAACAACATGCGATTGTTTTCCTTGTAGAACAAGGGGTTATCAACACCCGCATAGCCGGAAGCCATGCTGCGCTTCATGACGATGGAGGTCTTGGCTTTCCAGACTTCCAGCACCGGCATGCCGGCAATCGGGCTGTTCGGGTCGTCCTGCGCACCGGGATTGACGATGTCGTTGGCACCAATCACCATCACCACATCGGTTTTTGGAAAGTCATCGTTGAGTTCGTCCATTTCAAACACGATGTCATAGGGCACTTTGGCCTCGGCCAGCAGCACGTTCATGTGGCCTGGCATGCGACCGGCCACCGGATGGATGCCAAAGCGGATGTTGCACCCCTTGGCACGCAGGAACTTGGTGATCTCATAGACCGTGTGTTGCGCCTGCGCTACCGCCATGCCGTAGCCCGGCACGATGATCACGCTCTTGGCTTCACGCAGCAGTTCGGCAGTTTCTGCCGCCTTGATGGGGAATACTTCACCGGCGGGCTGGGCTGGCCCACCGCTGGGAGCCGGTGCTGCGCTGGCGGTACCAAAACCACCGGCGATCACGCTGATAAAGCTGCGCGCCATCGCCTTGCACATGATGTAAGACAGAATCGCGCCGCTGGAGCCGACCAGGGCACCAGTGACGATCAGCAGGTCGTTCGACAGCATGAAGCCAGTGGCCGCAGCGGCCCAGCCCGAGTAGCTGTTGAGCATCGACACCACCACCGGCATGTCGGCACCACCAATGGCCATCACCATGTGGATGCCGAACAGCAGCGCAATCGCCGTCATCACCA
>DAOSLL010000578.1:0-3158 GCA_035368905.1 Rhodoferax sp. | reverse complement strand
CATCCCAACTCCTTGGTGCAAAACGGGGAGTTATTCCCGACCACATCCTTAGCGCAACAACCCACACCAAATCGGGCGCTTGCAACAGCACATTGACCTTGAATGGCTTGGTCAAACGTTCATTGGCTACTCAAGCCCAGGCAAGCGAGTAACAATGGCCGACTTCAACTTCAACAGCCAAGGAACAGTGCATGCACGCCAATCATTCAACCACCGTCAAGGCATTCGGCACCCATGCCAGCGACAAACCACTCGAACCGATGGCCATCACGCGACGCGCACTGCGCGCAGATGACGTTCAGATCGACATCACTTACTGCGGTGTCTGCCATTCCGACCTGCACACTGCGCGCAACGAATGGCAGAACACGCTCTACCCGTCGGTCCCCGGCCACGAGATCGTGGGCCGGGTGGTCGCCGTTGGCGAACAAGTGACCCGGTTCAAGTCCGGTGATCTGGTCGGTGTCGGCTGCATGGTCGACAGTTGCGGCCACTGCCCGCCGTGCCACGAGGGCGAGGAACAGTTTTGCGACAACGGCTTTACCGGCACCTATAACGGGCCGCTGCTCGGGGGCGACAACACCCATGGCGGTTACGCCCAGTCGATTGTGGTCAAGGAGTCGTTTGTCTTGCGCATCACCCATGCAGAGAAAGATCAAGCCGGTGTCGCGCCATTGCTGTGTGCCGGTATCACCACCTATTCGCCGTTGCGTCACTGGGGCGTGGGGCCAGGCAAGAAGGTCGGTGTCGTCGGGCTGGGCGGACTCGGCCATATGGGTGTCAAGCTGGCCCACGCAATGGGAGCTCATGTGGTGCTGTTCACCACCTCGCCCGCTAAAGTTGCCGACGGCTTGCGCCTCGGTGCTGATGAGGTGTGCGTTTCCACCGACCCGGCGCAGTTGGAGCGACATGCCGGTCAGCTTGATTTCATCCTCAACACCGTCGCCGTGCCGCACCAGTTGGACACCTATCTTCGTGTCTGAACGAAAAGTCATTTTTCTTATAAAAATCATATTGTTAGATCACTTTTCTAAAACGAAGATTTCTGAAAAACGGTCTGTTTTCGCGACTTTCAGACAATCGCCCTAGGGAAAACAAAATTTTGAGCAAAATCTTCGTTTCAAAAAATTGATGCAACTTGTTGATTTATATTAACAAATGGGGTTTTCGTTCAGACACTATCTTCAATTGCTCAAGCGCGATGGCACGATGACGCTGGTTGGCGCACCGGCCGAGCCGCATCCATCGCCGAGCGTGTTCGCGCTGATCCTCAAGCGCCGCAGCATTGCGGGTTCCTTGATTGGCGGCATCCGCGAAACCCAGGAAATGCTTGATTTCTGCGCCGCGCATGGCATCGTTTCCGACATCGAAACGATCCCGATGCAAGACATCAACAGGGCATATGAACGCATGCTCAAGAGCGACGTGCGCTACCGCTTTGTGATCGACATGGCATCGCTCAACAACGCCGCCTGAAAACCAGGCGATGCGGCACTTGCGCGCCATGCCGATGGGTCTGCTGGCACTGCTGGTCGCCGTTTCTCTGGGTGCTTGCGCTTATCTGCAGCATCCCAGGTTTGGCGACTACCAGCAAGGTGAACGGCAAACAACCAATGAGCGCTCGCCGCATTTTGCCGATGGCGTGTTCCACAAACTCGTAACCACGCCGATGTTGGCGGGCGGCGGTGACAGTTCTCTCTGCCCATCCTGATGGTCCGCTTGAGGAAACGGCCCGACATTCGGTGGCCTGACGCTGGCACCGATCCAGCAGCAGGCGACATCACCGGTCACGCAGCCTAGGGAAGCCTGGCGATCTGCTACCGGGGACCAGTCACTATTAAATAAATAGCTTTTTGTGCATACAGCAAGCGGGCTAGAGCACATTTTGATTTATAAAAGGTGCAGCCCGCTCAAGCCGACTCAAGGGCTGAACATGTCCGCCCCACCGGGCTGACTGGTCGGCGGTGTCACGCCCAGATGCCGGTAGGCCGCCAGCGTGGCGATGCGTCCGCGTGGCGTGCGCTGCAGGTAGCCCTGCTGAATCAGGTAGGGCTCAATCACGTCCTCAATGGTTTCGCGCTCCTCGCCAATGCTGGCGGCAATGTTGTCGAGCCCGACCGGGCCGCCGTCAAAGCGGTGGATCACCGCTTCGAGCAGTTTTCGGTCCATCAGGTCAAAGCCCTGTGGATCGACATCCAGCATGGCCAGCGCCAGGTTGGCAATGTCGAGAGAAATCTCGCCTTTGCCCTTGACATCGGCGTAATCGCGCACCCGGCGCAGCAGGCGGTTGGCAATGCGCGGCGTGCCACGCGAGCGCCGGGCAATCTCAAACCCGCCTTTTTCATCGGTCGGCACATTGAGCAAACCGGCACTGCGCTTGACGATCAGCGCCAGCTCTTCTGGCGTGTAAAACTCCAGCCGCGCGACGATGCCAAAGCGGTCGCGCAGCGGATTGGTCAGCATGCCGGCCCGGGTGGTGGCACCGACCAGGGTAAATGGCTGCAAATCGAGCTTGATGCTGCGTGCCGCCGGGCCTTCACCAATCATGATGTCGATCTTGTAGTCTTCGAGTGCCGGGTACAGAATTTCTTCGACCACCGGGCTTAGCCGGTGAATCTCGTCGATGAACAGCACATCGTTTTTTTCCAGATTCGTCAGCAGCGCTGCCAGATCCTTAGGCTTTTCGAGCACCGGGCCGCTGGTCTGGCGCATGTTGACGCCCAACTCGTGCGCGATGATGTGGCTCAGCGTGGTTTTGCCCAGGCCGGGCGGCCCAAACAGCAGCACATGGTCAAGCGCCTCGTTGCGCATTTTGGCAGCAGCAATGAATATTTCAAGCTGCTCGCGCGCCTTCGCCTGGCCCACGTATTCGTCCAGCAACTTGGGTCGCAGGGCGCGCTCGATCGCTTGCTCATTGGGCGACGCCGGGGCGCCAGACAGCATGCGCTTGACGGGTGCAGCGGAAAAATCGTCGGTTTGAATGCTCACTACAGGCTCGGATACAGATGAAAACTGGCACTATAGCGCCCGAAGATGCACCCGCCGTTCAAGCCGATGGCACGATCTGCCGATAAGATGCCACAAACGACTATTTCCGGGTCAGCTTTTGGCCCCGGCACCAACATGAAAACACTGCACTGCGCAAGCACCTTCGCGAC
>DAOSLL010000577.1:0-3166 GCA_035368905.1 Rhodoferax sp. | reverse complement strand
AAAAAGACCATGATCTTGCGTTGGCTGGCCCGCAGCGCCTGACCAATCGCCTGGTATTCCGACACATAGGCCGTTAGCTTGAAAACCCGAAATACGCGCAGCAGGCGCAGAACTCGAACGTCGATCAAGGCCCCCACTTCAGGCACCATCAGTGCCAGATAAGTTGGCAGCAAGGCCAGTAGATCAATCACGCCGTAAAAGCTCAAGGCATAGCGTAGCGGACGGCGCACACAAACCAGCCGCGCAACATACTCGACCGTAAAAATCAGGGTAAAAAGCCATTCTGCAACATTGAGCATGGCGTGATGGCTCTGCGCAATGGCTTGAACACTGTCTGCCACCACCACCGCCACGCTGGCCAGAATGACTGCAATCAAACACTGATCAAACCAGCGTCCGAGCCGCGTATCTGCTTCGAAAATGATGGTGTAGAGATGGAGTCGCCAACCTGCCAGCGGCTTGCCAAGCAACTCTTGCTCAAGCCTGGCCATCAATTGCCTGCATCGCTTGCGCGCTGAAAAAAAAGAATTTGGCCGATGCCATGCACAACAGCCTGGCACGTTTAATGCATGTCCCGTTCCTGCGGACAGAGCGAATTAACTTATCAGTCAATGGCATAAAGTTCAAGAGTAAACCCGGATGCAGCGACTCGCCAGCCACTGTACAGTTCGATTCTTGATGAATTTTCTGTTGGTTTCATCATCACGGCTTAAATTTCTTTTCTTACTGGAGTTTCACGAATGCGTTTTAGCAAATTCAAAATAATCGCTGTCGTTGCAGCGGCGCTTGGTACTCTTACGGCAATGCCATCTCACGCTGGCAAGACCCTGGACGGCATCAAAGCCCGCGGCACTGTGATCTGCGGAGTCAACACCGGTCTGGCCGGCTTTGGTGCGGCAGATTCGGCTGGCAAATGGACAGGACTGGATGTGGATGTGTGCCGTGCCATAGCGGCAGCCACGCTGGGTGACCCGGAAAAAATCAAGTATGTGCCGCTGAACGCCCAGCAACGCTTTACCGCCCTGCAATCCGGTGAAATCGATGTGCTCTCGCGCAACACCACCTTCACCCTGACGCGAGATGCATCGCTGGGACTGAACCAGACCGCCGTCACCTACTACGACGGCCAGGGCTTCATGGTCCCGGTCAAGAGCAAGATCAAGAGCGCCAAGCAGCTCAAGGGCCAAACGGTCTGCGTGCAGTCCGGCACCACCACCGAAAAGAACCTGACCGATTACTCCAAAGCGGCTGGTCTGGGCATCAAGCCGGTGGTTTTCGAGCAGCTCGAAGCCGCTGAAAATGCCTATTTCACCGGTCGCTGCATTGCCTACACCACTGACGCATCCGGCCTGGCCTCGACGCGCAACAAGGTCGCCAAGGTACCCGCCGACCATATTATCTTGCCAGAGCTGATCTCCAAAGAGCCGCTCGGGCCGATGGTGCGCCGGGGTGACGACGAGTGGTTTGCCATTGTCAAGTGGGTGATTTACGGTCTGCTTGAAGCTGAGGAATACAGCATTACCCAGGCCAATGTGGATTCGCTCAAGACTTCCAGCGCCGACCCGGTGGTCAAGCGCATTCTGGGTACTTCCGAGGACACCGGCAAGTTGCTCGGTCTGGACAAGGAATGGATGGCCCGTGCGGTCAAGGCCACTGGCAACTACGGTGAGATTTTCGAGCGCAATGTCGGCCCCAAATCAGCGCTAGGCCTGCCCCGTGGTGTCAACAACCTGTGGAACAAGGGCGGCTTGATGTACGCCTTCCCGGTGCGCTAACCCCGCCTTCCTGATCGCGCCGCCCGATGTCGCACCAGCGATTGACGCGGCGCTTTTCATTTGCATCCCCAACCGATGCACTTCGTGTTACTCATTCAGGTACCTCAGGGCACCCAGCACAATGACTTCAGACACTCCCCCCAAAAAGAACTGGTCCTGGCGCAGCCAGGCTTTCAGAGGCTTGGTCTACCAATTGCTGGCAATCATTGCCATCGTTGGCGTGGTCTGGTTCCTGGCCCACAACACGCTGGTCAACATGCGGGTGCGCGGCATCCAGAGTGGCTTTGATTTCTTGTCCCAGGCAGCAGGTTTTGACATTGGCGAAAGCCTTTACCCCTTTGATTCGGAGCAGCCCTATTGGCAGGCATTTCTGGTCGGTGTCAGCAACACGCTGCGTGTTGCAGTACTGGGTATTTTGCTGTCCACCATCCTCGGTACCCTGCTGGGGGTCGGTCGCTTCTCGCGCAATGCACTGGTGCGCGGTCTGTGCTTGTCGTATGTCGAGTTTTTCCGAAATATTCCGGTGCTGCTGCAGTTGCTGATGTGGTATGTGGTGCTCACCGAGGTGCTGCCCCCGGCATCTGAAGCGTGGTCGATTGGCTCGATTTTTTTGAGCAAGGGTGGACTGAATTACCCGATTCCGGTCTGGGCGATGGGCCAGTTATGGGCTGCAGTGGGTCTGCTTGCCGGTGTCGTGCTGATCTGGCTGTACCGTCGCTGGGCCAAAGCCCGGTTTGAAGCGACCGGACAGTTGTCCAGCCTGTTCTGGGTGCCGGTATTGATTTTGATCGTCTGCAGCCTGGCGGGCTGGGCGTTGGGCGGAGCCCCGACCGAACTCAACCACCCGACCAAAGGCGAATTCGCCATTGAAAACGGCGGCGCGCTAACACCCGAATTTCTGGCCGTGCTGATTGGCCTGACGCTCTACACCGCCTCCTTCATTGCCGAAGTGGTGCGCGGTGGCATTGCGTCTGTGCCGCGCGGTCAAGGCGAAGCCGCTTCGGCCCTGGGGCTGTCGCAGCAGCAGGAAATGCGCCTGGTGATGTTGCCGCAAGCGCTTCGCGTGATCATCCCGCCGCTGACCAACCAGTACCTCAATCTGACCAAAAATTCGTCGCTGGCAGTTGCCATTGGTTATCCGGATGTGGTGTCAATTGCCAACACCGCGCTGAACCAGACCGGCCGCGCCGTGGAGTGCATTTCGCTGGTGATGCTGGTTTACCTGACGACATCGCTGGGCACCTCCCTGCTGATGGGTTGGTATAACAGCCGCGCCGCCATCAAAGAGCGTTGAAGCAAGGGCAAACACCATGAATGCAAGCACCTTTCAACCGATTGCCGCGCGCCCGGCCCCAAACAATACCGAAGGCCCGCTGGCCTGGATCAAAGCC
>DAOSLL010000576.1:0-3168 GCA_035368905.1 Rhodoferax sp. | reverse complement strand
TTCCTTTTCGGCTGCAGCAGCCGGGCCAGCCACCAGGGCCAAAGACATCAGGGAAACAGCAGCGCTGGCAATAAGGGCACGTTGGTTCATTTGAAATACTCCTGAAGACAAAAAAGTGAATGCGAAAGTGACAACAACTTGAGCATTGGGTCGGGACGATCACTGAAGTAATCTCGACTTTGGCTGACATTTAGTCTGGCTGGCGGCCAGATTCTTACAGGCTTTGGCAAATCATGGCTGCGATTGATCACGGCAGATGCCTGGTCCTTGCGCACCAGGGACGTGTTTTAGGCTCGGCGATGACATCACGGAAGCCATGAATCCGTCATTACACTGGTGCCCGACATCCCCAACGTGGATCCGCTTTCGCCTGACTGCGTCGTACTGCCCAGTACGCCCCTGCCGTGTGGCTTTTGTCTTATTCCATTTCTGAATCATCCATGTCGTTGTTGTCTTGCCTTGTCTTGCGTTTGCGATGTCTGCGCCAGTGTGCTAGACACGAATGATTTCGAAAAGGAAATTTGTTTCAGGAATCGATGATGAACTGGATGCGCGTCTTGGGGCGGTACAAAGGTTTGCTGGTTGTCTGTTGTTTTGGGCTGGCGTTGCTGACCATCGCGCAACTGACCGGCATGCGGGACAGCGTCAGCCTGGCTTTTCTGAGGCAAACGCTGTCAGAACATCGCTGGGGCGGTCTGCTGGCGTTCGTGATGTTATTTTGTTTGGGCAATCTGGCCCAAATTCCCGGATGGATCTTTCTGGCCTCGGCGGTGTTGGTGTTTGGCCGGAGCGTTGGCGGCATGGTCACCTACATTTCGGCCGTCACGTCTTGCGCCATCACGTTTTTGACGGTTAGGTTCATGGGCGGTGCTGCGCTTTGTCAGTTCGACAACAAAGTCGCCACCAGGCTGCTCGATCAGTTGCAAGCCCATCCGGTGCGCAACATCATCATTCTTCGAACCATCTTCCAGACACTGCCAGCGCTGAATTTCACACTGGCATTGTCAGGGACCGGTTTTAGAAACTACATGATGGGCACTTTGCTCGGTCTGCCGCTACCGATAGCCGCCTACTGTCTGCTGTTTGACTACCTTGGGGTTCTTGTTTCTGCCGCAGGCCAGCGTTGAGGCTCCTGGAATGCCGTGAATGGAACTGGCGTCGTTGGCACGGAGCAACTAGCGGTATAGCTTGTGCTCTGGATGCGGGTTGCTGATGTGGGGGCCGGGTGCCATGCTTGCCAGGCTCATGTTTCGCATCAGTCGCTGAGCGCGCTGGCCGTCAAACAGCAACAAGGCTTGTTGCGGGTGACTTTCTTCCACTGGCATACCGGCACCGGATGCACCTCGCGTGCCCGACCAACTTCGTTGACGGTCATCGCCTCAAGCACCGCTGCCAGACCCACCTTGGCCTTGAATGCTGATTCGAGCAGTTTGCGCTTTTCTCTCTCGCTCGTTTGTATCCCCCTTTTTTGACAGTGTCCAGCTTAAACCATCGCGGACATCTGTCTGGAAACCAGGGTCTCTTCAGGAGCCGGTGGACTTAACTTTGTGATGGAAATTGAATTCTGGCGAGGTGGCCGCAACACTTGCGCTCAGGCAGTCAAGAAACCATCGACCGACAAATACCGCTCGCCAGTGTCGTAGTTGAACCCCAGCACGGTGGAGCCCGCTGCAATTTCCGGCAGTTTTTGCGCAATGGCGGCCAGGGTTGCGCCGCTGGAAATGCCCACCAGCAAACCTTCTTCGGTTGCGCTGCGCCGGGCGTACTCAAAGGCGGGTCCGGCATCGACCAGAATCACACCATCGAGCAGATCGGTCTTCAGGTTTTTCGGAACAAAACCGGCACCCATGCCTTGAATGGCGTGTGGTGCTGACGCACCGCCAGAGATGACCGGCGAAGCCGAAGGCTCCACCGCATAAACCTTCAACCGGGGCCATTTGGCTTTGAGCACCTGCGCCACACCGCTGAGGTGGCCGCCGGTTCCCACCCCGGTGATCAGCACATCGATACCGTCCGGGAAGTCGGCCAGTATTTCCTTTGCCGTGGTTAACGCATGTACTTGTATATTGGCCGGGTTGTCAAACTGCTGCGGCACCCACGAGCCCCGGATCGTCAGCGACAGCGCATAAGCGCGGGCGATGGCCCCTTTCATGCCTTTGTCACCAGGGGTCAAATCCAGACTGGCACCATAAGCTTGCATCAAGAGCCGTCGCTCGATGCTCATGTTGTCAGGCATCACCAAAATCAGTTTGTAGCCCTTGACTGCGGCTACCAGCGCCAGTCCGACCCCGGTGTTGCCGGAGGTGGGCTCGATGATGGTGCCACCGGGCTGCAGCACATCCGATCGTTCTGCGGCTTCCACCATGGCCAGCGCAATCCGGTCCTTGATTGAGCCGCCGGGGTTGCTGCGCTCGGACTTGACCCAGACCTGGTGGTTGTTGCCAAACAGGCGGTTGATGCGGATGTGTGGCGTGTTGCCAATGGTCTGCAGGACGTTGTCGGCTCTCATGGTGTCTCCGGAAATTCAAATGACTGCTTTTTTTGCTTGCACAGAGCGCAGATTGTCACGTTTACTGGGATGCCGCTGCGGACCTGCCCGTGGTTGCCGCGATAATGGTTGGGTGAAGCCTGCCAGACTGCCGCTGGTGCATTTGTGGAAACACGGCACTGGAGGAACGTCCGGACTGCACAGGGCAGCGTAGCAGCTAACGGCTGTCCACTGAAAGACCGCAGGCGCAGGTAGGCGGCTATAAGGTGAGGATCAGAGCAACAGAGACGAGTCGCAACCGGGCAACCGGCTAGCGGGTGAAACGGGCAATCTCTACGCGCAGCAATACCAAGTAGGCCAGTGTTGATGGGGCCCCCGGAGCTGGCGGGTAGGTAGCACCGAGCCACTGAGTGATCAGTGGCCCAGATTAATGGCAGTCACGTTGGGGGCAACCCTGACGCACAGAATCCGGCTTATCGGTGGGCTTCACACTTTTTATCGGATCAGCCGCGCGCCAGCAGCGACTGGCCCAAGGCAAAAACCGAGTTCGGGGCCGTGGTGCGCACAACCTGCTGTGCCGGCTTCTTGAACACACCGCGGTTGGGCGCGGGTCGCTGCTCGACCTTGACGCCCTTGGCCAATTGCTCCAGAACCAAACTGCGCAGGGTGACCGACTGCAT
>DAOSLL010000575.1:0-3169 GCA_035368905.1 Rhodoferax sp. | reverse complement strand
CCCGCCATAAATCACATCGAGTTCATTGGTGTCGGTGGTGAAGCCACTGCGGTAAATTTGCGGGCCAGACGAAGCGCTATGACGGTTGTCCCAGGAGTTGCCGGCGCAGGCGATCGGACCATGCACCAGGTGCGCCACATCGGCAATCGGTTGCAGCGCAATCATGGCACCGTCAAAGGCGCAACCACCTGCGGCGGCACCTGGCGCGAGCTGCTTGGTGCAGCCCTTCTTGCGCTCCTTTTCGCCTTTGCCCTGATTCTTGTCGCAACCGGGCTCTTCAAACACTTCGGCAATTCTGGCCTTGAGCGCGACTGACATGAAAGACTCCTGATGGGATGAATGCAGGCAATACCGCATTTTTTATGCCAGCAGCAAACAGCTTTCAATACCGCGTTTTGACTGGTTATCGCCGCCCCAGGCGGGAAAATTTGGCCGGTTTGAAGGGATTGCGACAAACGGTTTGACTGCGCCGCCTGACATCCTCATCGGTGCGCCATCCGCCAACACCGCCAACCGACACCCAGCATCGTCAAAACCACTCTGCAATCCCACCTGGCTGGCCGACTAGCTCACTGGGGCCATCGTTAGGCCGCCGCAGGCCCGCCAGTAGCGCGGGTGTGGTCGGCCAAGCGCGCTGGCGCAGCCCTGAAACACTATTATATTTATAGCTGGTAGCGCTTATGCAGAAAGGGCTACAACCCAAAAAAGGCTGATGACTCAGAAGCCAGCCAGGTTGGCCGCCAAAATAGCCACAAGCCGTGCTGCCAGCCGTTGCTGCCGCACCCGTGCAGCGCCAGCATCAAGCTTACTTTTGGCGGCATGACAATAAGGCCCGCGAAGTAGATTAGGATACCGACTTGAGCCATTTGCTCACGGAACTTGACCCTTTTAAGGCGGTTGCTTCGTGCAAGGTAAACAAAATTCGCAACTCCCTACCTTGCTGATCGTCGATGACCAGCCGGAAAACCTGACCGTTCTTGGCGAGTTGCTGGAGTCGGACTATGTTGTTCGCGTCGCCAGCTCTGGCCTTCGCGCGCTGAAGGCGGCAGCATCTTCGCCGCAACCCGATCTGATTTTGCTCGATGTCATGATGCCTGGCATTGATGGCCATGAGGTATTGCGACATCTGCGGGCTGATCCGGCCACACAGGACATCCCGGTCATTTTTGTCACCGCCATGGACGAAGCGCATGACGAAGAGCTTGGCTTCGAGCTTGGTGCGGTGGACTACATCGCCAAGCCCATCAAACCAGCCGTCGTGCTGGCCCGGGTCCGAACGCAGGTTCAGCTCAAACAAGCCCTGACCAGCTTGCGCAACCTGAACGCCAACCTGGAAACCGAGGTCCGCAAGCGCATGCGGGACAACCGGATCGTCGAGGATGTCGCCATGCGGGCGCTTGCCAGTCTGGCCGAAACACGCGACAGCGAAACCGGCAACCATATCCGGCGCACCCAGGCTTATGTCAGTTTGTTGGCGCACGCGCTGGCCCAACATGCCCGCTACACAACAGCGCTGAGCATCGACACCATTGACATGCTGGTCAAGGCGGCACCGTTGCATGACATCGGCAAGGTTGGCATTCCTGATTACATTCTGAACAAGCCAGGTCCGCTCGATGCCAATGAATGGCAGATCATGAAGCGGCACACCGTGATTGGTGCCAGCTCGATCGAGCACGCGATGGCCGGTGAAGCGGACCATACACCGCTGGCCTTTCTTCATGTTGCGATGGAAATCGCACGCTCCCACCATGAACGCTGGGATGGCAGTGGTTACCCGGATGGGCTTCAGGGCGAAGCCATACCGCTTTCGGCGCGACTGATGGCACTTGCCGATGTTTTTGACGCGCTGATTTCCTGGCGTGTTTACAAGGCAGCTTTTTCGTATGAAGTAGCCAGATGCATCATTCTCGAAGGTCGGGGTCAGCATTTTGACCCGGTTCTGGTGGATGTTTTTGACGCACGGTTTGACGACTTCTGCGCCGTTGCCAAGCGTTACGCGGACGAGCAGACCAGCACCTGAGCGAAACTGACCGCTTGGCCCCTCACCGTGCACTCGAACCAAAAGCTCGGCAGTGCTACCCAGAGGTTGGACGCGGCCAGAGTCGGCAAACTTGATCTGATCCTGATACCCACGGCCAGCCTGAGTTCAGCGATTCCAGCCATGCAATATTGCTGACCGGCCTGGTTATTTTTTGGCCGGCGCGAAGTGCTTTTGCCATGCTCGATGGCGAACCCGGTCGTCTGCTGTTGTCCAAGCACGCCGCCATTGATCTGGTCGGGCTGACCTTCTGGGACAACGGATTCAAGCCATTCACCGCCAACACCCCGATCTACAGCCCGCGCGACTTTGCCAAACTGCGCATTCGCACCATGAAAAGCCCGACGCTTGCCGATCAGTTTGCCTCGCTCGGTGCCCAGTCGATTCAGATCGACTTTCATGCGACCGGCCAGGCACTGGCTGATGGCGCGGTCGATGCGCAGGAAAACCCCTGGCTGCAATTGTCGCGATGCGGTATCACTGAGTGCAAAAGCACCTGACGCTATGGAGTCAAGCGAGAACAACTTGGATAGAGGAGGTCGTGATGACAAGTGCAAGGCTAGGCCCAAGCCGCGCGGTGCAACTGGCTACACAAACGGTTTGCAACAACGCTGTGCGCCCAAATCCGCCGGTACAAATAGGGGAAGTTATTTCTGAGCACATCCAAAAGACTGGCAAACCGGCAGTTCGGCCCATTGCGGTGGGTAAAGCGTGTCAACCCAAATGGCTGGCAGTCACCACATTACTACCAATAGCATAGCTTGCAGCGCATACTGTATAAGGGCTGGAGGCCAAAAACGCTTGTAGATCTGGGAACCTTCGATGAGACACCCGCAGCCGGTGGCGGGCGGGCAAGGTGGCTAAGTTACTCGCCCCTTCCAGCGGTGGCCCTGGCCCATGCCGCATGGCGGTTGCGGTGGATGATGCCGTTCGGGCTGGCATCAAAAACACGTTGCGCAGCGGTCAGTGCGTTTTGCACTTTGGCAGCCTCGGCCAGCGCCAAAGGCAGGCGACCGGCGACATGGCTGGCAGCAGGAACCGCCTGGGTGATGGCCTGGCGGTTCGGGTGATCGGCCATGGACACCAGGCGGTTTGCCTCACGCGCACCGGTCAGGCAAGCTTAGCCGT
>DAOSLL010000574.1:0-3172 GCA_035368905.1 Rhodoferax sp. | reverse complement strand
GAAGAGCGCGCAGCCGCAGCCGTGGTCGTGTCAATCAAAGACGACAGCTACACAACGGCCAGCGTCTACTCGCTGTCAAAGGGACAGCACGACACCAAGGCGAACCCCGATGTACTGAAAGCCAACCTGGCCAGTGACTTCATTACCTACCGGGTGTTGTCCAGTTTTTACCAGTATCGCCACTCACAAGTTATTGACCTATGGCCGGTTTTTGAGCATGAAATTTTGCCGTTTGCGCAAGGCACCTCCACCATGGACATTGCCACGCTGTGGCACAGACTGAAGACCTCCGATCCATTTATCCAGTCGAAGGCCAGCGGAGAAGCCGCCTGGTATCGAAAGGCACGCTATGAGCGCTATGAAGCGGACATTGCCCGGTTCAATCAGGTGCTGGGAGAGGTTCTTGCGAAAATAACGACTGAGGCTCAAAAGTTTTATGGCCAGCATTTTGCAGAGCCAGACCACCAATTTGAGTTGGTTGTCGGCTTAACTGCAACTTGCAGTTATGACCGTCATGAACATCGCATTTCCATGCCCCGCATTGGTTTTGAAGTCAAACTCAACGGCGATGCCATTAGAAAGCCGCAGTCATTTTTGAATGAGGCCAATCTGACCCAACTGGCCCTGTCAGTCCGCTTTGGCGCAACGCTGGCCCATCTGCATGAATCACCCTTGAAGCTGCTGGTGCTGGACGATTTATTGATCAGCCTGGACATGAACAATCGCATGAAGGT
Organism: Rhodoferax sp.; assembly: GCA_035368905.1. Taxonomy (GTDB): domain Bacteria; phylum Pseudomonadota; class Gammaproteobacteria; order Burkholderiales; family Burkholderiaceae_C; genus Rhodoferax. The sequence continues at coordinate 2,438 of DAOSLL010000574.1, read as the reverse complement.
GGTGGACATCATCTTGAGCGAAACGTTTGCCGAGCACCAGAAAATCATCCTGACGCACGATTTGGGATTCTTCAACGAGTTCAGGCGGCGGATTGGTGGCCGACATGCAGAGTGGTCATTTCAGCGCTTAGTCGGAAGCGCCGACTCTGAAATTCGGTTGCAAGATGACAAAAGCCAACTTCAAAAAGCAGAGGAATATCTGCACGGCGAGAGTCTGGACGAAGCGGCCAATTGCATTCGAAAGGCAGCCGAAGATACTGCCCGACGTTTTCGTGAGCTCACAGTTGTACCCACCAAGGATTTTTTGACTTTGACCGAACAGTTACGTTGGGCACGAAACAAGCTGTTGGAGAAGCTTCCTACAAAGCTCTACGAGAAAGTGTTGAAGGGCGTGCCGGAAAAGCACCGGCAGTACCTTATCCCTGCTTCGGATATTGACCTTTCGGCAATACCTGCGATCACCTCGGATGAACTGACCGATCTCAGTCGATTGAGAAAGCAGTTGCGCACGCTGGTTACCAGTGAACATTGGGTGATGATTGAAAACGCCAAAGTTATAGACGAAGTGCTTGCGACGACTGAACGCGTCCTCAATCCGGGCTCCCACGGTGGCGAAGCCCCGCTGTACAAAGAAGAAGTTCGCCAAGCGCTTGAACTGGTCAAACAGCTCGAAAGGTGTTTGTCTTAACCAACTCCGCGAGTTATGTGCACACCACCCAAGACCACTTCACCGAACTCAACGCCTGCGCCGATTCGCCGCGTATCAAGGCCGGGCGGTCGCGCACGTAGCGACAGCAAGCGCAGAACGCCTTGGACGGCATGTTTTTCGAGCGGCAGGCACTGGAATCGATCACCCCGATCAAAGCCCAGCCCTGGATGGCTTTCGGCAAGCTATTTTCAAGAAAAAATAGCCTCTTCCCATCGTCGAACGGTCATATGCAGCTATTTATTTTGTAGTAGCCCCCAGCCATGAACGAACCACTTCCTGCATCGCAGTACCCCGGACTGCTGGCCGACATCAAGCAACGCATCGGGCAGGCCCAGACGCGGGCGATTCTGGCGGTCAATACCGAGCTCATTCGCCTGTATTGGGAAATTGGCCAGATGCTGGATGCAAGGCAGAAGACTGAGGGCTGGGGCGCGGCCGTCATCCCCAGACTGGCGCTGGATATCCGCAACGAGTTGCCTGAGGTCAAGGGCTTTTCGGAGCGCAACATCAAGCGGATGCTGGCTTTTTACCGCGAGTACCCCGCGCTTGAATTTATGCCACCGGCTGTGGCACAAATTCAAGCCGGTGGAAAAGTGCCACAAGCCGTGGCACTTTTCCCCGCCGAATTGGTGGCGTCCATCCCTTGGGGGCATCACTTGCTGCTGATGGAAAAGACCAAGAATGCAGCAACCCGCCAGTGGTACATGAAGGCCACCTTGGCGAACGGCTGGAGCCGCAGCATCCTGCAAATGCAGATCGAGACCGCCGCCCATACCCGCCAGGGCAAGACCACGAGCAACTTCGCGCTGCGACTGCCACCGCCGCAGTCTGATCTTGTGCAACAGACCTTGAAAGACCCCTACCTGTTCGACTTCCTGACGCTGACCGAGCCGTTTCACGAGCGCGAGCTGGAAACCGGGTTGATCCGGCATCTGGAAAAATTCCTGCTGGAACTGGGGCAAGGCTTCGCCTTCGTCGGGCGGCAGCACCATTTGGAGGTTGGCGAGCAGGACTTCTATATCGACCTGCTGTTTTATCACCTGCGCCTGCGGTGCTTTGTCGTCATCGAGCTCAAGCGCGGTGCGTTCAAGCCGGAATATGCCGGCAAGATGAATTTCTACTGCAGCGTGGTGGACGATGTGCTCCGGCACGCGCAAGACGCACCAACGATCGGGCTGATCCTCTGCCAGCAGCAGAACGCGGTGATCGCTGAATATGCCTTGCGCGGCGTGGACAAGCCGATTGGCGTCTCCACCTTCGAGCTGACCCGCGCGCTGCCGGCCGAGCTGGCGTCCAAGCTGCCCAGCATCGAGCAGATTGAGCGCGAGCTGGGCGGTGGCGAGCCTGAAACGCCAGAAAGCCAATGAAAATAGCACTATCCCAGCGTGGAATGGTCATAGTCAGCTATCTATTTTGAACCGATTTCTTCTGCGGCTGAAAACGACTCTCCTTCACCTCCGCGCCAGCACCGGCCCCAGCGCCACCCCGGTGTGCGTGCCCGCCCGCACCACGTCTTCCGGCGCGGCGGCCGCCACGATGCGCCCACCCGCCTTGCCGCCTTCGGGGCCGAGGTCGATGATCCAGTCGGCCTCGGCGATCACGTCGAGGTCGTGTTCGATCACCACCACGCTGTGGCCGCCATCGACCAGGCGGTGCAGCACGCGGATCAGCTTGTCCACATCGGCCATGTGCAGGCCCACGGTGGGTTCGTCCAGCACGTAGAGCGTGT
>DAOSLL010000573.1:0-3176 GCA_035368905.1 Rhodoferax sp. | reverse complement strand
TCCTGGCGGAGTTTTGGCAGCGTTTCCGCAGACGGGCAGGCGCCGCCAATATCACGCAAGACGGTCGGGTTTGCGCGGCTTGGGAAGTTATAATCCTGAGTTCGTTGGACACATCACTCCAGGAAAGCTGAACATGCGGTATTCACAGTCAAAAGAACAAAGTGCTGAACTGCTACGACTTGTTCTGGCGCGCATGGGTCAGCATGATGCATCGTTCACCCCGATGACTTTCACCGTCTGGTTTGAATACGCGGCGGGCATCAACCTGCAGCTCAACGATGCCATCGACCGCCTCATGCAGTCGCACCCCCGCCTGACCGACGATGATCTCTGGAGCTTGTACCAAAAGTATGTGGCGGATATTGACCCGCAAGCCATGCACCGCATTGGCGGCGAACTGCAACGTGTCATGAAAACCCTCGCCAATGCAGCCTCCCGCACGGGCGAGCATGCCGGCGAGTTCAGCACGCAGCTTGAAACCCTGGTGGCGGAACTGCGGGGTGTGAACGACATGTTGACCACCCCGGCCATCACGCACGCGATTGAAGGCACCGCGCGCATGCGCAGTTCAGCGCAAGCGCTTGAGTCGGAAGTCAGAAACAACCAACTGGAAATTGAACGCCTTCAGGGCGAGCTGACCCGCGTGCGCGATGAATCCCTGCGCGATGCCTTGACGCTTGTACTCAATCGCAAGGGCTTTGACCTGAAGCTGGCCGAGATGCTGGGCCGCGTCCCCGCGCCCGGCAGCGCGCACGGGCTGATCATGTTTGATCTGGATTTTTTCAAGAAAGTGAATGACACCCATGGCCACGTGATGGGCGACCGTGTCCTGCAGGCACTGGGCGAGGTACTGCGCAGTTGCGTGCCTGCCAGCTCCAGTAGCAGCGCCGCACGCTACGGCGGCGAGGAGTTTGCGGTGCTGATGCCAGACAGCACGGCGACCGAATGCCAGAAGCTGGCAGAGTTGGTGAGACAGCGCACCAAAGCCCTGAAAATTCGAGACCGCCGGACCCAGACTGTGGTGCTGACGGTCACGATCTCGGGCGGCATCACGCTGATGCGCCCGGATGACGATGCCCAGACCTTCACCGCCCGCGCTGACGGCGCTTTGTACCAGTCCAAACAAGGCGGCCGCGACCGCGTTACCTTCGCCTGAGACTGCTCGCCGCAGTACTGGCGGGCGCGACGGGCGCTGATGCAGGTTTGATAGCCGCGCCCCCCTGCGCCGGACTCGAGGCCGCGTTGGCCGCCGATACCCCAGTCAATGGCCAGGGCACCTCTGCCACCAGGCGTGGCTTGCCCAGGGGCGCAGCGGCCTGCCCCTTGCTGACGGCAAGCAAATCGTCTTCATTGGGGTAGTGACCCAGCAGCCAGTAGTCGAATACCCTTCTGGCAATCGGCGCGGCCGATGCCGAACCAAAACCTGCATTCTCGACAATCAGCGCCAGTGCAATCTTGGGGTCATCTGCCGGTGCAAAGGCAATGTACAGCGAGTGGTCACGCTGGCGCTCTTCCATTCGGGAGGCGTTGTACTTTTCGTTTTTACCCAGCGACACGGCTTGGGCGGTGCCGGTCTTGCCACCACTCAGGTAGGCCGCCCCGGCGAACACCCGGGTGGACGTGCCCTCCTGAGTCACGCCCACCATGGCCCGGCGGATCACATCCACATGTTCCTGCTTGTACCCCAGGTTTTCTGCCGGGGCCGGCTGCAGCGGAACAATTGCCCGGGTGCTGGTGTCCTGGGTGGCGATCACCAACTGGGGCTTATGCTTGACGCCGTTGTTGGCCAGTATGGCGGTGGCCTGTGCCAGCTGCAACATGGTGAAGCTGTTGTAGCCCTGGCCGATGCCCAGCGAGATCGTCTCCCCGGCATACCATCGCTGATGCTCCGGTTTTTTAAAGTAACTGCGTTTCCAGGCCTGGCTGGGTAAAACACCGCGTACCTCGCCATGGATATCGATCCCGGTGATCTGGCCAAACCCCAAAGGCTTCATGAAGTCGTGCATGGCATCCACACCCAACTCGTTGGCCAGCGAATAGAAATAGGCGTTGCTTGACTCCACAATGGCCCGGCGCATGTCCATGATGCCGCCACGCTCATTCTCGGGGCTGCCAAAGCGGTGTCCCCCAAACATGAAGAAGCCTGGATCATTGATCTGGACGGAGGCCGAGCGCGTGTTGGTCTGCAATGCAGCCAGGGCCATGAACGGTTTGTAGGTGGAGCCCGGCGGATAAGTACCACGCAGGGCGCGATTGAGCAGGGGCTTGTCGAGTGATTCATTGAGAGACTGCCAGCTTTCCTGGTCAATGCCTTCGACAAACAGGTTGGGATCAAACGTGGGTTTGCTGACAAAGGCCAGGACTTCGCCCGACTTGGGGTCCAGCGCGACCAGTGCCCCGCGGCGATCGCCATACATGTCCTCTATCAGTTTCTGCAACTTGATGTCAATGGACAGCCTGACGGTGTTGCCGGGTGTGGACGACTGACTGGCCAGGCGCCGGGTCGCGCGCCCACCCGCCGAAGTTTCCATGGAGTCGACGCCCGTGATGCCATGCAGCTGGGGCTCGAAACTCTGTTCGACACCCAGTTTGCCGATGTACTCGGTACCACGGTAGTTGGCCGGGTCGTCAGACTCCTCAAGCATTTCCTTTTCGGCGGCGTTGATTCGACCGATGTAGCCAATCACGTGACTGGCCAGTTCACCAAACGGGTAGTTGCGAAACAGCCGCGCCCTGATGTCAACGCCAGGAAAACGGTAGCGCTGGGCGGCAAATTTGGCCACCTCCGCATCGCTCAGGCGACTACGCAGCGGCAGCGATTCAAAACTTTTGGCTTCTTCGCGCAATTTCTTGAAGCGCCTTCGGTCACGTGGAGCGATCTCAAGCACAGTGGAGAGTTCGTCAATGGTCTGCTCCAGATTGGCAACTTTAGAAGGCGTCACCTCCAGTGTGTAGGCCGAATAGTTGCTCGCCAGCACGATCCCGTTGCGGTCCAGGATCAGACCGCGATTGGGCACGATCGGCACGATGGCGGTCCGGTTGTTTTCGGCTTGTGCCCGCAGGTCGTCGTGTCGCACCACCTGCAGGTAAATCAGACGCGACACCACCAGCCCAAAACACGCCACGACCACCAGGCTCGCCACCAGAACCCGCACCCGGAAGCGCGTCAACTCGGC
>DAOSLL010000572.1:0-3191 GCA_035368905.1 Rhodoferax sp. | reverse complement strand
CAAGTGACTCAACAAAGATCGTTGGGGCAGGCTTGCAATGTTCAAGCCCAATCGCCCCGAGTCGATGCCGCAACCCTGCATGCAGCGTGCGCCAGATTCCTGTTGTTTGCGACAAACCAAAATGGGCCTTCTAGCCCAACGGCCAAACGCCATCGATCTTTGGCGACAAAACCTTCGCGATCTTGCACCCGCTCACCCTGATCGACACCGCGTCATATCTGACTTTCATACATTGACTCATGATTCATGTGCCGCGCTTGCTTCCCACAGTCAGTCACCCGCCTGCAGTTGCGATTCACTTCGCTCACGGTGGTCAGCTCGCGACGGGACCAGCACCTGCAGGAGTGCGCCCATGCTGGGCGAACAAAAAAAAAGCCACCTTGAGGTGGCTTGTGAAGGTTCCCCATGGGGGAACGTCGTTGGAACTCTCCGACGGTCAAACTTGCGCTTGACACGATCCAAAATTGTTAGCTTCGACGCTGTGACAGCAGCTAGATGAACTTTACCGGGCAAGACAGCGTTTGGGTATCCCCCATTTGGGGGATATTGAAGGGGTTTTTGAAGATAAATCAACTTATTTTGCGGTTTTAGGTGGTTTTTTGGTTGGCAAGTGGCAATTCAATGACAAAACAGGCTCCGCCACCCGCCCGGCTTTCGCAAAAAACCCGGCCACCATGGCGCACCGCTATCGATTTCACCAGCGCCAACCCCAACCCGACACCGCCATCACGCTCGGTAGCACCTGGCAAACGGTAAAACGGCTCAAAAATGCGCTGCTGCAGCGCCTCTGGAACGCCTGGGCCACGGTCACACACCCGGATTTCAACCTGATGACCGTTATGGCGCAGCGTCAGGCTGATATCGCTCGCGGCGTGGCGGTGCGCGTTCTCCAGCAAGTTGCGCACGGCACGGCGCAGCAGTTTGGCCACGCCTTGCACCGCCAGTTCGCTGGCCACCTGCGAGGGCCCAGACGCGGTGCTTTGGGTCAACACATCGAGCTCGGCATCAACCCTGGCGCACTCTTCAGCGGCCAGCCCGATCAGGTCAACCGACTCGACTGTGCCCATGTCGGCCTCACGCGCGTCAAGTCGGCTGGCCAGCAAAATCTCCTCTATCAACTGGTCCAGCTCGCTGATGTTGCGGGCAATCTCGGTTTTGAAGGCGGGCGTGGCCGACGGCCCGAGCAGTTCCAGCCCCATGCGAATGCGCGCCAGCGGCGAACGCAGCTCATGCGAGGCGTTGGCCAGCAAAGACTTTTGCGAGGCCAGCAGCACTTCGTGCGACTTCACCAGGGTCTGAATACGTTCAGCCGCGCCGTTGAAACGGCGCGCCAGAAAGGCGATCTCGTCTTGTCCGGCCTCAGACACGCGGATCGACAAGTCCCCATCACCCCATTGCTGCACGCCGTCTTGCAAGCGCTCCAGTCGGCGCGTCAGGGTGCGCACTATCGGGTAGGTGGCCAGCGCCACCGCAATGCCAACCCACACCAGCATCCAGGCAAAACCAAACGGCGGGCGGCTCCAAAAGGAGGCTGGCGGGCGCACAAAGCGCATCCGCATGGTCTGGCCGTCGTGCATGCGCACCATGAATTCGGGAATGACCGGCCGATCCGGATCAGGCTGATTCGCCGATGCCGCCTCGCTTGCCGACGCAATTGCCAGTTCTTCAGGCGGCAAGACCGGACCCTTGGAACGCCGCCGATAGGGTGGACCTGCCGACTGGTCGCCATCGAGCCGGGTGTCGGCTTCGCCGGGTGGCAAGTGTTGCCGACCGCGCCCAATGATTTGCCCGGTATCGCTACGCACCACCACCTCTCGCAGCGGTGGCTCGGCCGCCAGCCGCCAGATCCAGCCGACCAGCAGGGTCAAAACCGCTACCGCCAGCACCACGGCCAGCCAGATGCGGAGGTAAAGTTTGTTGAGCATGGGCTAGCCTGTCAGGTCAGCAACAAGGCAAATTTGCGGTGCCGCCCGGAGCCTGTGGTGTCGCAGTCAGTCTTGCTGACGGGCAAACACATAACCGACACCGCGCACGGTGAGGATGCGCTTGGGGGCTTTTGCATCAACCTCGATGGCCGCGCGGATGCGGCCCATATGCACATCAATCGAGCGGTCAAAAGCGTCAAGCTCACGACCGCGTACCGCCTCCATGATCTGGTCACGTGTCAATACCCGGCCAGCCCGCTCGGCCAGCGCCACCAGCAAATCAAACTGGTAAGAGGTCAGCTCGCAGGCCTGCCCGGCGACCGACACAATGCGGGCATCACGGTCAATTTCCAGCGTGCCAAAACGCAAATGAGTGCTGGCCACCGACGCCCCATCGCCCTGGCGGCGCAGCACTGCACGGATGCGCGCCAGCAATTCGCGCGGCTCAAAGGGCTTGGGCAAATAGTCGTCGGCACCCATCTCAAGGCCAATAATGCGGTCCATCGGGTCGCCCTTGGCCGTCAGCATCAGGATCGGCGTGGCACCCAGCGCACCGGGCAGGGCGCGAATGCGACGGCAAATCTCCAGGCCATCCATGTCGGGCAGCATCAGGTCAAGCACCACCAGATTAGGGGTGATGCTCTGCAGCATGGTCAGGCCGCCGTGGCCGTCGCCAGCGTGATCCACCAGGTAGCCAGACTGGCGCAGGTATTCGCTTACCATGTTGGCCAGACGCACATCGTCCTCGATCAGCAGCAGGTGTTGGTTCATGACTTGAGTCTAGCCGTGCGCCACAATGCCGACTTAAAGGGCAGGTAAAGTTGGGGTGAAGTAACAGCCCATCAGCCCCAAAAACGCTGAATAGTCAGTTCAAACAGCACCCGTGCACTCAAGCGCCGTGATTCGGTATCCTGCGCCGCGAACGGTCTCAATCTTTGCACCCGCTTCAGATCCCAGCGATTCCCGCAGTCGCTTGACGTGGACATCCACTGTCCGCTCCTCAATCAGGGCATAGTCTCCCCAGACCTTGTCAAGCAACTGGGATCGGCTGTGAACACGCTCCGGATAGGTCATCAAATAGTGCAGCAGCTTGAACTCGGTTGGACCCAGCTTGACCGGTTGTTCCCTGAACGTCACGCGGTAGGTGGCAGCATCTAGACACAGCGCCCCGACCGTTACCACGCCTGCATCCTGCTCTGGCGCACGCCTGCGCAGCACGGCGCGAATCCGGGCCAGCAGTTCTTTGGTAGAAAACGGCTTGGCAAT
>DAOSLL010000571.1:0-3193 GCA_035368905.1 Rhodoferax sp. | reverse complement strand
ATCCGAATACTGCTGGCTCCACAATGCCTTCCACCTTGTCCACCAACCGCAGCAGCGGTTTGAGTTCGCCGTAGCGTGCGCAAGTGTTGCGGATATACCCGATGAAACGCGGCGAGTCGGCCAGGTACTGCGGCTTGCCGTCACGCAGGGTCAATCGGGCAAAAATGCCGGCGACTTTCAGGTGGCGTTGCAGTCCCATCCACTCGACGTTGCGATAAAACTCGCCAAAGTCGTCGCCGACTGGCAGGCCGACTTTGCGGGCCTTTTCCCAGTAGCGCACGGTGACATCCAGGCAAAAATCTTCCTCCCAGCTCAAAAAGGCATCGCGCATCAAACTGGCAATGTCGTAGGTGATCGGGCCATAGACCGCATCCTGAAAGTCCAGCACACCCAAAGCGCTAACCGGGGTTTGCTGCGCGTCCAGCCCGGTTGCCGGGCTACACCAGGTTGCGGCGGCCACTTCAGGGGGACTCGCGACGCAGGCAGCGACTGGCTTTGGAGCCATCAGATTGCGGGGCATGAAATCACGGTGCACATAAACACTGGGTTGTGCCAGGTTGGTGGCGATGATCTTGTTGAAGGCTTGGTCCAGTGTGATGCGCATGTCACCTGCAACGGTCAGTCCTTTGTGCCGCCCCAGATACCACTCGGGAAACAGCTCCAGTTCGCGGCGTAGCAGCGCTTCGCTGTAAGGTGGCAGCACGTCGGGACGGGAACTGCGCTGCCAGGCAATCAGCGCATCAACTGCCTGCAGATACAGAGGCAGGTTGGCCTGTGCATGGTCCTGGTCGATGACCTGCATCATGGTCTGGCCCCCCAGATCGGTCATCAGCATGAACCCTAGCGGCTCGTCCCAGGCCAATACCACGGGTGCGCACAGGCCTGCGTCGGCCATCAGACGGGCCACTTCAACAAATGGCCGACAGTTTTCCTGCTGGGGTGGTGCGTCCATGATGATGCGGCTGCCACGCCCTGAATCGATGCGGAAATAGCGTCTGAAGCTGGCATCTGCACTGGCCATGCGCAGTGTGCCGGTATTGAGGAGTTGATCAGGGGCAACTTGCGCCAGCCAGACGTTGAACTGCGTTGCACGTTGCAAGTCGGTCCAGACAATGCCGGTCATCTCGGGTGTTTGTGGGGTGTGGGCTTGGCTCATGGATAATCCATTCTACAAACCCAATGTGCAAGCCCGGTCCGTTCATGTTGTCGCCATTCCTACCTACCTATTTGTCACGCCAATTGTCCGATGTGCTTCTTGATGCTTGACGCTTCCATCAGAGCTCTCCTGGGTCGCTGGCGCTCGCCGGGTATTTGGGCCGTCGGCGCATCGCTGCTACCGCTGGTCGGGCATGCACAGTCAAGTATTGAAGAGGCGCAGCAGCTCAAGGACAGCCCCATGCTGCAGGAGCGCATTGACACGGCAACACGCAGCAGCTTGCCAACGTTTGTCACTGGCGATCAGATCAGCGGTCGCCCCGATCTGGAAACGATCATTGAAGGCCAGGCCAAGTTGCGCAGGGGCGACTCAGTCATAAAAGCAGACCGTCTGGAGTACCACCAGCCGACCGATTTGGTCAAGGCGCAGGGTCATGTGCACATCAACCGTGCGGGTAACGTGTACGAAGGTCCATTGCTGGAACTCCGGGTGGATGCGTTTGAAGGATTTTTCAACCAGCCGGGCTACCAATTTCTGAAGAACCAGGCGCACGGGCAGGCCGACCGGGTGGACTTCCTGGACGACCAGCGTGCCGTGATTCACAACGCCACATTCACCACCTGCAAGCGCAGGCCCGGACCGGATTGGCTGCCGGACTGGATACTCAAGGCCACCACCCTCAGCATTGACACCGAAGAAGAGGTTGGCACTGCACAAGGCGCTTTACTGAGTTTCAAAGGGATGCCGTTGCTGCCGGTTCCTTACCTGACTTTTCCACTGAGCGATCAGCGCAAATCCGGGTTCTTGCCGCCGACCTTCGGCATCGACAGTGTCAATGGCGCGGAGTTATCGCAGCCCTATTACTGGAACATCGCCCCCAACCGCGATGCCACTTTGACTCCCACGCTGATGAGCAATCGGGGTCTCAATCTGGGAGCCGAGTTCAGGTACCTTGAGCCAGACTATTCAGGTGCAACACGACTGGACTGGATGCCGGTTGACGCGCTGCGCGATAGCAGCCGCTGGGGTTTGAACGTCAAACACCAGCAGCACATTGCCAGTGCCTGGACCAACAATGGCCTGGCCTTGAAGCTGGACCTGAACCGCGTCAGCGATGACAACTACTGGCGTGATTTCACCCACACCAATGGCTCGCTGACGCAGCGTCTGTTGGCCAGCGATGGCAGCTTGTCGTGGGCCAACGGGCCGTTTTTCAGCACGATTCGGACCCTCAAATGGCAAACGCTTCAAGATGTCAGTTCGCCGATTGTCCCGCCCTATGACCGGCTGCCACAACTGGCGACCCGTTACGCGCGCAATGACCTGGGTGGCTACAACCTTTCGGTGGATGCAGATTTCACACGCTTTGTTTCTGACAGCAGTTTGACTGGTCAGCCCAATGGGCGGCGACTGTTTTCCATGCTGCAAGTCAATCGATCCTGGTTGACACCGGCCGGGTTCATCACGCCTAAATTGCAGCTTCATGCGACCAACTACCAGTTTGATGCGCCACTGGCCAATGGGCAGAGCCAGGCGACACGGGTGGTGCCAACTTTCAGCCTTGACAGTGGATTGGTGTTTGAACGGGATGCCGAATTGTTCGGGCGCAGCTTGCGCCAGACGCTTGAACCTAGGGCGTTTTATGTCAACACGCCTTACCGGGACCAGAACCTGTTGCCAAATTACGACTCGGGTGTCAGCGATTTCAATTTGGCCAGCATTTACTCTGAGAACGCTTTTGTCGGTAATGACCGCATTTCCGACAGCCATTTGTTGACCTTCGGGGTAACCAGCCGGTATTTGAACCCATCTACTGGGGCTGAAGTGGTGCGTCTGGGCGTTGCACAACGCTGGCGATTTCGTGATCAGAACGTTACTCTGCCGGGTGATGAACCGGTGAAGGACCGTTTCAGTGACTTGTTGTTGGGCGGCTCCATTCGGTGGGACCCGGGCTGGAGCGTTGACGCCACGGTGCAGTTGAACCCGCAGTCAGGGGATTCGGTGCGGTCCACCCTGAGCGCACGATACAACCCGGGC
>DAOSLL010000570.1:0-3196 GCA_035368905.1 Rhodoferax sp. | reverse complement strand
CCACACCGGTGCTGTCGCTGGCGCACCGGACTCCGGCGCTGCTACCGCATGCGCAGGCCGGCAATGGTCTGCCCGACAACCTGGTGACACAGTTGCCGGCCTACGAGCCACGCTTTGGCAGCGGTGTGCTGGGCGTGCCCGAAGCTGTTGGGCCGTCAGAAACCCCCGCGCCAGCCTTGCCCCAGAGGCCGCAAGGGGCCAAGCCCGCCGGTCGCCAGGTGCCGAATGCGTCACCGTTTTACTTTTTGAACGATGGTTTTGGTCACCCTTTGGCGGGATATTTTTCCGCCACGGCGCCGATTCAGGACGGCTTTTCTCACATTGACTTGGCGCAACCTGGCTTTGATGCACCCGCAATGGCAGCCCAGCCGTCGTACACCCAACCCATCACAACGCCGCCCGCAGTCAGCCTGCCCCAGGGATTTGCCGCACCAGCAACGCCCCGGGCGGCCCCGCCTTATGCCAGCGCTGCGCCGACGCGGCCTGCGACGGCAGCGCCGGTTGCTGAACCGGTACCCGCCGGGGTCATCACGACCGCGCCAAAATACTATTTTGTCGATGCAGTTGTGTTGCCAAATGGCTATGTAACCCCCGTCAAATCTGCGCCGGAAGCTTCTACTTCAATAGCACACAGTGACCCACATCCGGCGTTTGATGTGAACGCCATCCGGCGCGATTTCCCGATTCTGCAGGAGCGAGTGAACGGCCGCCAACTGGTCTGGTTTGACAACGCCGCCACCACGCAAAAGCCGCAGTCGGTGATTGACCGTCTGGCGTATTTCTATGCGCATGAAAACTCCAACATCCACCGTGCCGCGCATGAACTGGCGGCCCGGGCCACCGATGCCTACGAGAGTGCGCGGGAAAAGGTGCGCGCCTTCATCAACGCACCCGATGTCAACGAAGTCATCTTTGTTCGCGGCACCACCGAAGCCATCAACCTGGTGGCCAAAAGCTGGGGCGATCAGCATGTGGGCGAGGGTGACGAGATCATCGTCAGCCACCTGGAACACCACGCCAACATCGTGCCCTGGCAACAACTGGCCGCCGCCAAGGGGGCCAGGTTGCGGGTGATTCCGGTCGATGACTCAGGCCAGGTGCTGCTTGATGAATACGCCAGACTGCTCAATGACCGCACCAAAATCGTGTCGGTGACGCAAGTCTCCAATGCGCTCGGAACGGTGGTGCCGGTCAAGCAAATCGTCGAGATGGCGCACCGGGCCGGGGCCATCGCACTGGTCGATGGTGCCCAGTCGGTGTCGCACATGCCAGTCGATGTGCAGGACATCAGCGCTGACTTCTTTGTCTTCTCCGGCCACAAGGTGTTTGGCCCGACTGGCATTGGTGCCTTGTGGGGCAAGCGTGAGGTACTCGAAGACATGCCGCCCTGGCAAGGCGGCGGCAACATGATTGCCGACGTGACCTTCGAGAAAACCGTCTATCAGCCGATTCCCAACAAGTTTGAGGCCGGCACCGGCAACATTGCCGACGCGGTGGGTCTGGGCGCTGCCATTGATTACGTTACCCGCATCGGCATGCACAACATTGACCGTTACGAGCATGAGCTGTTGTGCTACGGCATGCAGCAACTCGGGCAGATTGCTGGTGTCCGGCTGGTTGGCACGGCAGCGGACAAGGCCAGCGTGATGTCCTTTGTGCTGGCGGGCTACAGCACCGAAGAGGTCGGCAATGCGCTCAACGAAGAAGGCATTGCCGTGCGCACCGGCCACCATTGCGCCCAGCCGATTCTGCGGCGCATGGGGCTGGAGGCCACAGTGCGGCCCTCATTGGCGTTTTACAACACCTTTGAAGAGGTGGACCGGCTGGTGGCGGTGGTACGACGGCTGGCTCAGGCACGAGCGCATTGACGCTTCCTTGCCATGCCTTCCACGCTGACGCAGTTTGACCAACCGGGCACGTGGAAGCAGGCACACAGGGGTCTGACCAACGCGGTCGCCCCGGTCAGTGTGCCATTGCCGGATTTCACCGAACAACGGCTTTGGACGCGTTTTTTGGAAGACTGGTGTGAACCGGGTCAAAGGGCACCGAGCATCGGTTTTCTGGGTGATGGGCATGAAATTGTTGCGCTGCATAACGGCCTGGCGTTGAGTTCGGTTTTTCAGCCAATCTTGAGTGCGTCAACCCTGTTGCCAATGGCTTTTGAGGCTTTGGTCAGGGCCAAGACCCTCAAGGGTGGTCAAGTGGTGTCGCCCGATGAACTGTTTGCCAGGGCAGGCTCACAAGCTCAAGGCATTTTGCTGGACCGGGTTTGCCGCTTCATTCACCTGCTCAACTTTGAACACCAGGCGCCTGATTCAGCGCGGCTGTATTTGAACGTCGGTGCCCTGCATCTTCAAGCCCTGCAGCGAGGCCAGCATGGTTCGTTCATGGGGGCAATGCAAACTCTTTGTTCAGTGGTGCCGACTCGCGTCATTCTGGAAATCACCGAAACGCGCTTCAATGACCGGGACGCTCTGAGTGCAATTGTGCAAAGTTTCAAGCAACGCGGTTTCCGGGTGGCAATTGACGACTTTGGTGCGCGTCATTCAAACTTCGACCGGCTCTGGGCCTTGACACCCGATATCGTCAAGATCGACCGTGAATTGCTGTTGCAGGCCGACAGCAACCCGCGCGTGCGCACAATTTTGCCCAAGCTGGTCGAGATCATGCACGACCTGCAGGCAAGCGTGGTGTGCGAAGGTATCGAAACCAGCCAGCAACACGACTTGGCGCTGAGTTCAGGGGCAGATTTGCTACAAGGCTACTTTTATGCCAAGCCTGCCAGCCATTTGAAGCCATCACTCATCCGGTAGTCCATTCCATCAAAATGGCTGCAAAATGAAATTGATGGATTTTTCCGTCTGGATATGCACGAGGAGGCGAGCTAGCCGCAGCCATGACAACGACGAGCAACAACGCCAGGCGGAAAAAGACACGATTTCATGCATTCGTTTGAATGGAACGGACTACCAGGAGCTCATCGGGCTTATCGAGCATTGATCGCGAATCGATCGCAGCGGCCCATTTGAACCGGCTTTTTGACCGACAACCGGGCTACGGACCGGACAATCAGGCACGCCTTGCCGGGGTTGCTTCTCGCTGTTCGATCCATCAGTCCAACAGACCCCCAAGCCGGACGACCCGGAATCGATGAGCCTTCGTCGCGAGGGCGCGACTCCTACACAAACAGTCGGCG
>DAOSLL010000569.1:0-3196 GCA_035368905.1 Rhodoferax sp. | reverse complement strand
TACTCATTTGACCACCAGACCCCTGGCTTTGAGCATTTCCAGCACGCGTTCGCAATGGTCACCCTGCACCTCAATCACGCCGTCTTTCACCGTGCCACCCGACCCGCAGGCGGTTTTGAGCAGTCGGCCCAACGCGCTGAGCGCGGCATCGTCCAAAGCCAAACCCTTGACCAGCGTAACCCCCTTGCCAGCGCGACCCTTGGTTTCACGCGAAACCCGCACAATGCCATCCGAAGCTGGCCTGGCTTTGGCGGCGCTGCATTGGCACAGCGACACAGCTTGGCGACACAGCGGGCAGGTGCGACCGCTATCGGTGCTATAAACCAAGCCGCCATGTGTGGGTTTTGCTTTCATCGGGTTATCGCCATTGTTCGGACTGCCGATTGTCGAGCATGTCGGCGGCCTGCCTCAGCGGATCACGGCATGCTATATTTAAGGTAGCTATCAGCGCATATATGGCAAGCGTTACAGGCCAATTTCATCATTTAGTATTTTCAATTTCACAGAAAGCAGCACATGGCGCGTCAAGGCATTTGGGCACCCAAGGTTGCGGCATTGATCAAGGGCGGCAACAGCTCGGCAGCGATTGCCCAGATCAAAGTCGCACCAAGCGTGAAAGACCTGCAGGATTTGCGCAAACTGCTGTCGGTCGGCCGACTGCTGGCCGCCCACCCCAATGTGGACCAGGCCACCTTGGACATGATTGCGGCATTGTCAGCGCCACGTTTGCACCGCTCACCCTAAGCGGCAACCACACCGGTTGTCAACCCCATCGACCCACCATCAGCAGTGGTCAGGGCAGCAAATCGAGCGCCTGAATGTAGCCCGGCTGCACCATCAAATCGTCCCACGGCATGGCCGCACTGGCGGGCAGCAAAGCCAATCTGCGCACTTCACAGGCTTGGCGTGGCAGCCACTGCCCTTTGAGTTGCGCTTGCGCCAGGCCATTGATCAGCGCATCGAGCTCCTCGCCGACTCCAAGCGACTGATTGCACAGCAACACCATGTCACAACCCGCGTTCAAGGCCAGCACAGCCGCCTGCGTGGTGCTGACCGGCTGTCCATCGATCACCCGGGCACCGGCCATTGACAGGTCGTCGCTGAATATGGCACCGGTAAATTTGAGTTGGCCGCGCAGGATGTCACCCAGCCATTTGTCGGAAAAGCCGGCCGGTCGCGCGTCCACCTTGGGGTAAATCACATGGGCAGGCATGACGCTGGCCAGGCTGCCACCAAGCCAGCGGTACGGTGCTGCGTCGTCGGCCAATATGGCCTTCAGACTGCGCTTGTCCACTGGAACATCGGTGTGCGAATCGGCCTTGACAAAGCCATGCCCTGGAAAATGCTTGCCACAGTTGGCCATGCCGCTGTGCAGCATGCCATGCATCAGGCTCTTGGCCAGCAGGCTGACGACGCGCGCATCGGCATCAAAAGCCCGGTCACCAATCACGCCGCTGGCCGCCCAGTCCAGGTCCAGCACCGGGGCAAAGCTCAAATCAACACCGCAGGCACGCAGTTCGGCACCCAGCACATAGCCGCAGGCGGTGGCGGCCGCAGTGGCGCGCATGGCACCCTCTCCGGCACGGCCATTGCCATCGCCGCGCCACAGATTACCCAGCGCCTGCATTGGCGGCAGGTGGGTGAAGCCATCGGTTCTGAAGCGCTGTACCCTGCCGCCCTCGTGATCAACGCAAATCAGCAGGTCGTGGCGCAACTTTTTGATGTCACGACACAGTTGGCTCAATTGCTGACGGTCTTGCCAGTTGCGGGCAAACAGGATCAAGCCACCCACCAGCGGGTGCGCGAGGCGCAGGCGATCAATTTTGGTCAGTGCCGGGCCAGCAATGTCGATGATCAGCGGGGCATGAAAACTCATGGTGTTTTTCTCTGAAGAAGCAAATGGTCCTGAAGTTGCCCGACGCGGTGCCGATGCCAACCATGGACCAAGAGGCGCGGCCGTTCAACGCGGCAGCAAAGCCAGCACACTGGCGTGCCAGCGCTGCAACTGTTTGGCAGTTTTCCATAGCCACCACAATTTGCCGCTCCATGTGATGACCCTTCTGGGCTTGCGCAGCACCAGCAACAGCAAGCCAGCCAGGGGCACCAGGGGGTGCTGGTAAAGCCAGGTCAGACTGCTGCGGGTTTGGTCAACCCAGGCCGCAGGGCGCTGCAGGCTGTCCAGGCTGCCACGCAATTGGTAGCGCAGTTCGGTGCTGCGAATCAGCAACAACTGCTGGCGCAGTTGCGGATCGGCTCGGCTCATGGGGGCGGGTGTGGTTTGAGTGCCGCACGGTCGCGGTCAAGCTCGGACAGGCTGGCGCGAAACAGATTGGAACCGGCCTGGAGCTTCAGGCTGGCCACGCGCTGCAAGCCTGCCGCAGCGGCCAAAAAAGCCACCGCCAGCACACCCAGCGCAGCCAGCCGATAACCGTCTTTCAACAACAGGATGACAAGGCCGCTGAACATGACCAGTGCCAGCGTCAAACTGATCAAGGCGGCAACACCCCAAAAAAAACCAGCCAGCAAGCGCTGCTTTTCAATCTCAAGCTCGGTGCCCAGCAGGGCCAGCCGAACTTGCAACAGCGACAAACCGGCATCAATGCGCTGTCGCAGTTGCTCAAGCAGACCGCTCTGGGGCGTTGCCTCGGCCATTGCAGGCAGTGTCAGCGGCGGCTGATCAGCAGCCCGACCACCAAACCAAGGCCAGCGGCGATGCCAATGGATTTCCAGGGGTTCTCGTGCACAAACTCATCGGTGGCATGGCCGGCGGCTTTGGCCTTGGCCACCGTCACTTCTTGCAAGTGAGCCAATTCAGCCTTGGCACGGCTGAGCCGATCACGCATGCGGCCACGCAATTCCGTGGCACTTTCGCCGACCTGATCAGCGGTCAGGCGCAGCAATTCCTCGGCATCAGCAATGCCTTGATGCAAGTCTTGTGCAAGTTTGTCTTTGCTGAGTTGGATGGATTCGCTCATGTTCAATCTCCTGGTGGGTTAAGGCAAGCGAGTTTAGCCTTTGTCGGTCATGTTCGGGCGTTGCAGAGAGCGCATGGCGGCATAGAGCATGGGGAATTCACAACGCTCGGTAATCGCGACCCGACAGTCACCTGGCGCATTCAATGCCACAGCGCCATCAGATGTTGCCGTCAGGGTCATAAAACGCTATAAATTCAGAAGCTGCCAGCGCTTATTTTATA
>DAOSLL010000568.1:0-3197 GCA_035368905.1 Rhodoferax sp. | reverse complement strand
CGTTCAGGGTGGCTCCCTGCAGGCGGCGCAATTGGGCTTTGCCGGTGAGCTTGACGGTATCGGTGCGGCCATCGTAGTCAATGGTTTCGCCTTCGCCTTCGACAAATTCGTCAACACCTTCACGCTTTTGCCTGAAAAACGCCAGCTTGCCCGGCAGCGCAGTGACCAGGCCAAACTGGTTGCCCTGCGGGTCTTGTCGCACTTCGATGCGCTCGCCGCGAATCTGGATCGTGCCTTTGGTCAGCAGCACCCGACCAGTGAATACGCTGACCTTGCGGGCATCGTCATAGCGCAGCGCATCAGCCTCGACATTCATTGGTTTGCTGCGGTCGGCTAGCTCGGCCAAAACGGTTGTGGCCGAGAAGGCCAGCAAGCACAGAACAAGCCATGAGGCAAAAGGTTTTTTCATAAAGGCACGAATCTTGCATGATTAAGTGCCGCATTGTAGCGGGCCAGTGCCCGTTGCAGTTGAACAGCCAGCCATTCCCGTCACCCGAGAGGTGAAAAACCAACTATCGTTTGGCGCGGACTTCGGCTATCAAAAAATCTGTGACAGAAAGTGCCGCGTCCATGCTCTTGGCCAACGAGCCGTCAGTGTAGAAACGCCCTGCCACCCCTAGCGCGGGCACGCCTTCAATGTTGTAGGCGTTCATCAGTTGTGTTGCACGGCGGACCTTGGTGCTGGTGGAAAAGGAACTGAAGCTGGCCTGAAACTTGGCGCGGTCCACGCCCTGCTGCACCATCCACTCGGTTATCGCCTCGGCTTTGACCAGGTTTTGCCGCTCGCCGTGAATTGCCGCAAACACCCGTGCGTGAAACTTGTCCAGCAGGCCCATGGCCTCCAGCGTAAAGTACAAATGCTGCTGTGGCACATAGTCGTCGCGAAAAGCAATTGGCAAGCGCCTGAACGCCACATCTTTGGGCAGCCGTTTGACCCATTCTGCCAAGACCGGCTCAAAAGCACTGCAATGTGGGCAGCTATACCAAAAAAACTCAATCACCTCGATCTTGCCCGCCGGTGCTTCGACTGGCGCGGCCTGATTGAGCTTGACATAGTCAACGCCGACCTTTGGCAGCTTGGCTTGCGCCATCAGCGCCAGTGGCGACAGTGCCGCCCCGGCAGCAGCCAGGCTGGCAGCGCCAGAAAAAAATGCGCGACGTTTCATCATTCGATTCTCCAGGGGTGTTCACAAAAAAAGCGTCAGAGCGCCCGCCAATCTAAAAGTTCAACGCTGCACCCGCACCAAGGCAGTTTCAACGCCGGTGGCATCGAGCCGGGCTTTGGCCTTTTCTGCCGCATCGCGATTGTCAAAAGGCCCCAGGCGCACCCGGTGAACCATACGGCCCGACTGCTCACGCTCCGACACCTTGGTCTCAATGCCTGCCAGCAACAGCTTGGCACGCTGGCTCTCGGCATCTTCAGCGGTCCGGAAAGCACCTACTTGAACAAAATAGATGAACGAGTCAGCCGCTGCTTCGACAGCAGGCGCTGCCGCCTTGCTGGCTGCAGCCGCCGTGGCGCGTGCCTTGACCAGGTCGCCGATCGGGTCAGCCGTGACGGCTGGCTTGAGTTCGGCTTTGGTCGCACTGGCAGCAGGTGTTGAAGCCGCCACAGGCTTGCTGACAACGGGTTTGCTGACACTGGGCCTGGATGCTACCTCGGCAGGTTCGGAGGCAGCGTTGACCCCCTGTTCGGCTACAGAAGTGGGTTTGGCCGGGTTTTTGCCATACAGCGGGGCGTTCGGATTCCAGCCCTTGTTTTTCTGTTGCTCGTTAGCGTCCTGGTCTGGGTCGCGGCTCAGGGCCTTGCTGACGAAGGGTACTGGCACCTTGGTGACGTAGACGGCTACCGACAGCGCCGCCGCCAAACCGATCACCATGCCCAGGACAAAGCCCAAAAAAGTTCCACCGCGTTGTTGTCTCATGTGCTGCCTTTGTCGCCTTTGACCGGTTAGGGTTACATTTTTTGCGGGGCACTCACGCCCAGCACTGCCAGGCCATTGTGCAACACCTGCGCAGTGGCGGCGACCAGCGCCAGCCGTGCCAGCCTGACCGCTTCGTCATCGACCAAAATACGTTCTGCATCGTAATAGCTGTGGTAACAGGCAGCCAGTTCGCGCAGGTAAAAGGTCACATCGTGCGGGGCAAAACCATCCGCTGCGGCGCACAGCATCTCGGGGTACCTGGCCAGCAGCAGCATCAGGGCCTGCGCTTGCGCACTGGCCAGCGGCGCCAGTTCAACTTGGGCCAGCGAGCTGACATCGCCACCCCAGGCCGTCAGCACCGAGCAAATCCGCGCATGGGCATACTGAACGTAATAGACCGGGTTGTCGTTGTTTTTGGCCACCGCCAGATCCACATCAAAGGTGTATTCGGTGTCGGGCTTGCGGCTGAGCAGGAAAAAACGCACCGCGTCCTTGCTGGTCCACTCGATCAGGTCGCGCAGCGTCACATAACTGCCGACACGCTTGGATATCTTGACCTCTTCACCGCCACGTACCACCCGCACCATGGTGTGCAGCACATAGTCGGGGAAACCTTGCGGAATGCCCACATTGGCGGCTTGCAGGCCAGCCCGCACGCGGGCAATCGTGCCATGATGATCAGTGCCCTGGATGTTGATGACCTTCTGAAAACCGCGCTCCCACTTGGCGATGTGGTAGGCCACGTCCGGCACAAAGTAGGTGTAGCTGCCGTCCTGTTTGCACATGACGCGGTCTTTGTCATCGCCATAGTCGGTCGATCTGAGCCACAGTGCGCCGTCTTGCCGGTAGGTCTTGCCAGCGTCCTGCAGCATCTTGACGGCAGCATCGACCCGCCCGCTGGTGTACAGGCTGCTCTCCAGGTAATAGTTGTCAAACTTGACGGCAAAGGCCTGCAGGTCCAGGTCTTGCTCGCGGCGCAGGTAGGCCACGGCAAACTGGCGAATGCTGTCAAGGTCTTCAACATCGCCAGAGGCGGTGAACGAACGGTCATCCGAGCGAACCGTTTTTCCGGCCAGAAAATCTGCGGCGATGTCGGCGATGTATTCGCCGTTGTAGAAGTTCTTGGCAGCAGGGTCGTCGGGGTTGACTGGCCAGCAGTCGTCGCCCGGCTTGAAACCTTGCGCCCGCAACTGGGTGCTGCTGGCCAGCGTGCTGATCTGGACACCGGCATCGTTGTAATAAAACTCCCGATAGACCTGCCAGCCCTGGGTG
>DAOSLL010000567.1:0-3210 GCA_035368905.1 Rhodoferax sp. | reverse complement strand
CGCGTCTGCCTTGCAGCAGGCTCGGGCCCGGGGGTTTGTGGGCTCAGATGTGGCGCACTGGCTATGGGTGCGTAGATTGATCACACTGGTTGACCACGCCGACTACTATTTGGTGCGAACCCGGCGCATTGGCTGGGTCAAGCGGCATTTTGAGGTCACTGGCAACTGGCCGTTGCCCGGCAAGGCTGGCTTGCTTTGCACTTTTCATTGGGGGGCCGGCATGTGGTCTTTACCACATGTAGCTGACGCTGGGCTGAAAGTGCATGCGCTGGTGGCGGCACTGGATGGTGCCCATTTTGCCGGTCGGCGTGTTTTGCATGCCTACGCCAAAGCGCGCACCGCCATTGTTGCCAAGACCCTGGGCTGTGCCACGCTCGATGTCAGCAGCAGCCTGTTGCCAGCCTTGCGGGCACTCAAGAATAACGAACAACTGCTGGCCGTGGTGGATGTGCCAGCGGATCAGGTCAGCACCAGTCAGTCCATTGAACTGCTGGGGCTGCGGGCAAGTGTGCCCAGGGCGTTGCTTCGGCTGGCGGTGCAGCAGCACATACCGGTAACTCTGTTTTTGGTTGGGCTCAATACGGCCAATGGACGACGTTTTTTGCGACTGCGGCAATTGGGCATCTACGCTGATTTGGACAACCTGATTCGCGATGTATTTATGGTGCTGGAGTCCGCTATTGCCGAAAGCCCAGCGGCGTGGCACTTCTGGGGAGAGGCCGAGCGATTTTTTGACGCAGAGCCTTTGCAGGAGTGATGTCAAATAACCGGCACCAAGAGGGCACCCCACAGACGGCGACCGCTGTTACCGGCGCTGTGCTTTGGGTTCAAATTCATGGACAAAAGGCCTGTAGTGCGCGTCCAATATGCGCTGTCAGCTATTGTTTTTGATAGGTTTTGGGCGTTGGGCCGTGATATTGGGGTCTGAGCCCAATTGCTTTCTGGCGTTTTTTGTGATGATAGCGTGTCGACGCAATTGGGATCCGACCCCAAAATCACTGCACCTATCGCGCATTGAGCGGCGGCCAGTTTTGACGTTCAGCAGGAGAAATCGCGCCTCCTGAGCCGGACGAGCGGGAATCGAACAGCCTTCGTCGCGAGGGCGCGACTCCCACAGAACAGTTGAATTGTTTTGAATTTGTGGGAGTCGCGCCCTCGCGACGAATGACTTCATGACTTTCTTGATTTCTTCCCGGAAATTGCAAAGCCTCGTTTAGTGACTAATCACGGTAGCCCGGCAGCACCCGGTAACGCAAATGCTGCATGGCAACGCGGCGCAATCGCAACCACCACGACATGGGCCGCTGCCGGAATACACCTACCGTATCGCCCCAGGGCGCACTGCCCTCGTCGGCGTGCGGTTGCCAGTCGGTTTGCACTTCAAGCAGTTCAAGGCCACCGTAGCGGGCCAGCGCATGATAGCCATCCGGGTAAAAGCGCCAACAATCCTGGGGATGCCGATGTTCATAACCGCGCGAGGGTGCGAGCAGAAAAATCAATCCACCGGGTTTGAGCACCCTGGCCATCTCAAGCCAGGTCAGCCAGAAAAACTCGATGTGCTCAAACGCCTGCCCCGACACGATCACGTCGGCCGAATGGCTGGCAAACGGCAGACGGTAAGGCGATGTCAGTACCACATCCACATTGGGGCCGACTGCCAGGTCAACGCCGACATAGTTCCAGTTGGGGCGGGAAAAGAAGGCCTTGTAGCTGCCGTTCACATCGTAGCTGCCGATGTCGATGACGTTCAAGGCCGGTTGCTGGCACAGATACTGCGCCACCAGCCTTTCAACATGTTCCAGAGAGCTCAAATGCACAAGTTATGTCCAAAATAAAGGTTAAATGACCAGTACCCAGTGGTCAACCCGACTGGCCAGTTGGCAAGTCGCCAAATTGACGTGCATTCACGGCCATCCGAAAGGATGAAACAACTCTGCCGCTGCAGCCCAAATTGCCCTTATCTGGAACCGACGGAAATCAGCCCCGGATAGCACGCTTGCTGCTGCGTTACCCATGGCTGTTTCACCTTAGGCAGGTTGATCAGGCCCGGCATTTTCGGCCGCTTTGGCAGGGGCCTGTTCGGTACCTTCGCCAGGCTTGCTGGCAGTCACCAGCACACCCCTGACTGCCTGGCCTTCCTCAACGCGCAGGTCAACGTCTTGCATGTTGATGTCGGTGAAACCGCTGTCCTGCAAAAGCCGTTGTACATAATCCCGCTGGTACTCATAGTTGAGCTTTGTCGTCAGCGCATAGGGGGCGTCACCGCTGTCACTCTCCTGAAATGTAAACACCAGGTGGCCACCCGGTGTCAACACGCGAAAAGCACCGGGCATGACGGTTGACAGGTCGCCCACAGAACCGAACACGTCCAGCGCGCTGATGACCGCGTAATGCTCGGCCGGGGTGGCCACCAGCGCGTCGAGCAGGTTGACCTTGTAAAAATTGGCATACACCCCATGGGATTGAGCCTGAATGATCATCTGCTCGGACAGGTCCGCACCGATCAGTTCACCGTCAATGGCCTGTCCGGCGAACGCACCGTCAATGGCTTTGAGTTCCCGCCCCAGCAGCCCTGTGCCACAGCCCAAGTCAAGCAGGTCAAACTTTCGGTCCGGGTACCACTCGCCCACCATCTTTGCCACCTGCTTTGGCAGCTTGTAATGCATGGCAACGGTCATTTGCTGGTCATAGCGGGTGGCATAGCGGTCAAACACTGTCGTGACAAGCAGCGCTGGCTGTGTTTTGGGCACCTTGCCCTGCGCCATTTGGGCAAAAAACTGGTACACCGGATTTGCCGGTGCCTGGGCCAGCAGCACATCGGCATCTTGCCTGGCCGCCTCAAGCTGGCCCAGCATCAGCCGGGCACGCAGGCGGTCCAGCAAAATCCCGGCATGGCCGGGTTGTTGCTGCAGCAATGCGTCAAACAGTTCAACCGCCCCATCCAGATCGCCCATGCCGACCAGGGTGCGAGCCATCTGGAGCTTCAGCGTGGCATCATCGGGGTCCGCCTGCAAGGCATCGCGCAGCCAGCGCCAGGCTTTGGGTTGGCCTTCGAAACGCAGCGCAATGGCAGCGGCCCGCTGCGCCAGAGCGGACAACTCCTTGACAGAGACATTCACCCCTTCAGCGGCCTGCTGCAGCGCTAGCTCGGCCGTGTCGACTGCTTCTTCGGCTTGTCCCTGGTCAGCCAGAACGCCGGCCAGATAAATC
>DAOSLL010000566.1:0-3224 GCA_035368905.1 Rhodoferax sp. | reverse complement strand
TCTGGGCAAACCTGCACCGGCAAGGCGGCCTCCCGGCCCAATTCCAGCCAGGCGGCCAAGTTTTTGGCCAGTGGGTTGACCTCTTCATAAAGCGCCCGAATGCCACCGCAGTGGCTGTGCCCACAAACAATGACACGCGCCACCTTGAGGTTAAGCACCGCAAATTCAATAGCAGCAGATGTCCCGTGGTAGCCGGTTGATCCATCGTAAGGCGGCACAAATGCGCCGACGTTACGAATCAGGAATAAGTCGCCTGGGCCAGTACCTGTCAGCAGATAGGGCACCAGCCGCGAGTCCGAGCAGCCAATGAACAAGATGCTGGGGTGCTGACCTTCGGACACCAGGGTCTGAAACTGCTCCTGCACCCCAGGAAAGGTGTGGTCGTGAAACCGCCGAATGCGTGCTAGCAGTTCGTCGGGTACGACGGCATCTTTCATGTCAGCCGGCCTATTGCACGAGGGCTGAAGCGGCCGCGTCCAAGTCGACGCCTTCGAGCACCGCGTTGCCGGCCAACAAGCTAAGGTATTGCCGCAGCGCTGTCACATAGGTTTTTTGCCGCAAAGCCATGGCCACCGCACCACGCACCGACTCAAACGGCTGGTTCTTGCCGGGATCGCGGGCAAGAATTTCTACCACATGCAGGCCAAAGCGGCTATACACCAGGCGCGGCAAGACACCGATTTCTTTGCTGCCAAAAATTTCTTTGGCAAATTCTGGTGCGCAGTCGCTCTGGATAAGCCACCCCAGTTGGCCCCCTTCAGCACCACTGGGGCAGTTGGACAGATTTTTGGCATCTTTGGCAAACGGGTCATCCTGGCTTTTGCCATCAAAGCAACGCACGTTCAGCAGGCAAGTTTCAGCGCGGTTGCGCAGCAGGGTCACGTCCACACCTTCGGTCACTGCAAACAATATATGCCGTACATCGGCCCGCTCGCCGGTGGCGTAACTGGCTTGATGCGCGCTGTAGTGGCGCTGGCAAGCGTCGTCTGATGGCTCAGGAATTAGGAGGTTTCGTTCCAGCAGGATTTCAATGGCGCTGCTGGCCGCATCGCTCAAGACGCCGTCAGCGCTGGGCCGGTCGTCTGCTGACAGCAGAGACTGCGCCACAGCTGCCTGGCGCAACAGCTCAGAACAAGCACGCTGGCGCAGTTCATCAGGGCGCAGAGCTTCATCTGCCGCATGAAGGGCGATGCCGTTGATACGGGAAACCAACGTGGGTTCGATTGTGAAGCTTGTCATGGTCAAGTCCTTAAACCCGTGCATCAGGGCGGGGTGGCATGTTGTTGCCAGCGGGCACGTTCAAGCGGCGAGCACGCACCACCTGGTAGGGCCTGAACAGGTAAGCAACCGAAGCAAATCCGCTCCACACATGCACCAGCCGGGTGAACGGAAAGATCACAAAAATGCTCATGCCCAGAAACATGTGCAACTTGAAGATGAAGCCAGCCTCGGACAGCAATTCAACGGCACCGGGCTGAAAGGTCACGATGTGTTGTGCCCAGCCGGCCAGCTTCATCATCATGCTGCCGTCCAGATGTTGCCCTGACAGCGGCACGGTGGCCAGCCCCAGCGCCAGTTGCAGCCACAGCAAGACCAGCAGCACGATATCGCTGGTTTTTGAGTTGATGCGAATACGTGGCTCGCTCAGGCGGCGATGCAGCAAGATGGTGACACCGATGAAACCGGCCAGCCCTGCCAGCCCGCCACTGATCATGGCCATGAGTTGTTTGTTGCCGGCACTGATGAAGTGCTCGTAAACAAAGTGCGGTGTCAGCATGCCGACCGTGTGACCAAAAAACAGGAACAACACCCCGATGTGAAACAGGTTGCTGCCCCAGCGCAATTGCCCGGCCTTGAGCATTTGGGACGAGTCGCTCTTCCAGGTGTACTGATCGCGGTCAAAGCGCAGCAGGCTGCCCAGTAGAAAGATGGCGAGGGCGATGTAGGGATACACGCCAAACAGGAAGTTGTCGAGTGCGTTCATGGTGTGACTCCAGCAGATGCGGCGGCCTTTTGACGATGGGCGGCTGCGTCGGTTTTGACAAAGTGAATCGGTTGGGCCTGGTCGGGCTTGGTTTGGCCCTTGACAGCGCAGCCATCAAACACCACTGGTTCTTCCCAGGTGGTGTCCAGTGGCTCGTCGGCGACGATCTTGACCGGGTGCGCTTTCTCGCCGCTCAACTCCAGCAAGGCGCCCAGAACGCTGGCATACATGCTGCTGCGCTGTTGCAGGGCATTGAAAATGGCGTTGAAGATATGCGCCATTTCGCTCAAAAACGCTCTGGCCTCTGTCGGGGGCTGGGTTGAGACAAATTCCAGTACTACCGGCAGGTAGTCGGGCATTTCATCAGGGCCAAGAAACAGTCCGGCTTTTTCGTATGTTTGGGCCAGGTCGATCATGGCCGGACCGCGGTCGCGCGAGTCGCCATGGACATGTTCAAACAGATGCAAAGAGGTGGCACGGCCGCGGTCAAAGACCTCGACGTAGTCGGCTTCGTTGTCCAGTGCGTTGCCAGTCTCCAGCGTACTCATTAACGCGCCAAGCTCGGCCAGTCGCGCCGTGGGTAGAGCGCGCTCGGCCACCAACGCCTGGCGCATGTCGTTCAGGTCACCGCGCAGTAGTGAGTCCGGGTACGAGAGCAGCCGGGCCAAAACCCGCAAGCTGCGGGACGCTCCGGAAATGTTGGAAGAAAAAAGTGCCATGAATCAAACCTCCGCCTTGATCGGGATGGTGCGCTTCTTAGACCCGCCAAACAGGCTGGCTTCGCTGGCCCCGTCTGAGCAACCGTTGCCAAAACTGAAACCACAGCCACCACGCACATCGAAGGTGTTTTCGGCGTACTCACGGTGTGTGCTGGGGATGACAAAGCGGTCTTCGTAATTGGCAATCGCCATCACCTGGTACATCTCTTCGACCTCGGCCGTGCTCATCTGCACCTGCTGCAAGGCCGCCAGATTGGGCTTGCCATCGACATGCTTGCCGCGCTGGTAAGCGCGCATGGCCAGCATCCGCTCCAAGGCGCGCTCCACCGGCATGGTGTCACCGGCAGTGAGCAGATTGGCCAGGTACTTGACCGGAATGCGCAGTTGCTTGACATCTGGAATCTCGCCGTTGATGCCAATATCGCCAGCGTTGGCCGCAGCACTGATAGGCGACAGCGGCGGCACATACCAGACCATCGGCAGCGTGCGGTACTCGGGGTGCAAGGGCAGGGCGACCTTCC
>DAOSLL010000565.1:0-3226 GCA_035368905.1 Rhodoferax sp. | reverse complement strand
GTGCGCCCAAATCCGCCGGTGCAAATAGGGGAAGTTATTTCTGACCACATCCTTATTACATTTCAAAATCATTGGTGTCTAGGCGCCCAGCCGCACACCTTGCAGACGCAAGGCAAGGCGAGACGACAACGACATGGTGATTCAGAAATGGAATCAGCCAATTTTCCTTGGCATTCGACTCTAATTGCGGGAAAGTTGATTGATATTCAGTGCACAACTGTACACAATACATTCATTCACCGCCTCTCCCCTCCATCTGCCAAAAGGAGATCAAGATGACTGCTGCAGACCACGCCACATCACCGGGCATCTGGCTCCCGACCATGGTGGTGCCCACAAAGACGCTGCCAATACCGGCATGGGCCGCGGGCGATGGCGAGTTTGTACTGCCCGCGCTGTTGCCAGCCAGCATGCTGCTGTTAAGTGCCGCAGGCGGCATCACCACAAGCATGGCCATGCTGCGCGACTTGCTGGCGCGCCATTACCAGGGGGACGTGGTGTTTCTGCATGTTTGCCGCAACCCGGCAGAACTTGCCTGTGCCGACGAACTGCAAACCGTCACCGATGCCTTTGCGGAACTTTCTCTTTGCATCCATTTTGAAGACACGGCCGGCCCCTTCACCCCCGAGGCCCTGCAGTATGCCGTGCCCGACCTGACTGAGCGCAGCACCTGGATGTCTGGCCCTGCCAGTCTGACAGACGCGGTTGAACAATTCTGGCAGCAAAACGCACTGGCCGTGCCGCTGTACAACATACCTTTCCTGACCCAGGCAGTGCCGGCCAGGCCCGCACCGCCAGTCTGACCAAACCGCTTCACAACTCACCACCCCACCATGACCACCTCCGCATCCAGCACGGCGAAATCCAGCGCGCCTGGCAAAACAAAGTCGGCCACGACAGCCTCAGCAAAGCCAGTCACCAAAGCAGCGTCCAAAAGCCAAGGTGCCGCAGTCCCTGAGCCGTCCTTGCGGTTCTACCATTCAGCGGCGTTGCGCAGCAAAACAAATGCGGTGCTGGCAGCGCTGGAAACGTCGGCAGACCAGCCGCAGCACGGCGAAGCGGTGGCCGATCTGGTGCACGAACTGATCGAGGCCGGCATGGACTACTACTTCTTGCGTGCCCTCAAAATGGCGCAAATCGGTTTTGTCGCCGAACAATCGGCCCGACTGGGCATGTCGGGTGCGGTCAAGTTGATCAGTTCGGTCAGCCGCAAGTTCATCATGCACATGGACAGACAGCAGCTTTTGATTGTCGCCAGCCATATCCGGGCGTTGACCTGATCCTGTTGCTCCTCGGTTGACCGCTTGCTCTCCTACGCAAGTTCTTATCAAGATTTACTTTTTTAGCTTCGATGGGATTCGCCCTTTGGGTCACAGCGCTACCCACCCGATTGAGCCACTGGCAACGCACCTGGGGGCGCTGCTCCTTCCAGCGCCGCAGTAGCCAACGTCGTCTCGCCCCTGCAGTGCGCCGCCATGCCACAGGGCTGGCCCGTTCAAGCTGCGGCTTTCGCCCTACCCAGCCGCGCCGCCGGCGTCCCACTCGGGCGCGTCCAACTGAGCAATCTGGATTGAACCATCAACGGGCATGCGAAAATGCACCGATGTTGACCCCGGCACCGCGTCAACCCTATTTTTTTCTGGCAGCTTACCGCTTATGACAATCCTCAACCCCGTGGCGATTTCGCCTGTAGAAGACATCGTGGCCGACATCCGTGCCGGTCGCATGGTGATTCTGGTCGATGAAGAAGACCGTGAAAATGAAGGCGACCTGGTGATGGCCGCCGAGCACGTGAGCGCCGAGTCGGTCAACTTCATGGCGCGCTTTGGCCGTGGCCTGATCTGCCTGACACTCACCGAAGAGCGCTGCGAGCGGCTGCAACTGCAGCCCATGGCAGCGCGCAATGGCGACAAGAAGAACACCGCCTTCACCGCGTCGATCGAAGCGGCAGAAGGCGTGACCACCGGCATTTCGGCCGCCGACCGCGCCCGCACCGTGCAGGCCGCCGTGGCCAAGAACGCCCGCCCTGACGACCTGGTGCAGCCTGGCCATGTGTTCCCGCTGCAAGCGGTTGAAGGCGGCGTGCTGATGCGCGCTGGCCACACCGAGGCCGGTTGTGATCTGGCTGCGATGGCCGGTTGCACGCCAGCGGCGATGATTTGCGAGATCATGAACGACGACGGCACCATGGCCCGCCTGCCTGATTTGCAGGTATTTGCAGCAGAACATGGCCTGAAAATCGGCACCATTGCCGACATGATTGCCTACCGCAGCCGGGTCGAGTCGCTGGTAGAGCACATGGGCACCCGCATGCTCAACACCGCTGCTGGCGAATTCACCGCCCACGCATTCAAGGACAAGACCGCGCATGGCGTGCATCTGGCGCTGGTCAGGGGCGAATGGCACGCCAATGAAGCCGTGCTGGTGCGCGTGCATGAGCCGCTGTCGGTGTTCGACGCACTGGAAACCGGCCGCACCATGCATTCCTGGAGCCTTGATGCCAGCCTGAAAAAGGTCGCCAACGAGGGCAAGGGTGTGCTGGTGTTTTTAAACTGCGGCGAAACCGGTGCCCAGTTGCTGGCCCAGTTTGATGGCACTGCCACCGCCACCCATGGCCCGCAACGCGGCCGCATGGATTTGCGCAACTACGGCATTGGCGCGCAGATACTGCGCGATGTCGGCGTGCACAAAATGAAACTGATGGGCACGCCACGCCGCATGCCCAGCATGGCGGGCTACGGCCTTGAAATTGTCGGCTACGTGGCACCGTAAGCAGCAACTCCCGATTCAACCCATTTCCCGGACCACACCATCATGCTGATTGCAAACCAGGGCACGCTCGATGCCAACGACCACCGCCAGAACGGCAATCGACTTTCCATTGGCGTGGTGCAAGCGCGCTTCAACGCCGACATCACCGAGGCGCTGGCACAGGCCTGCCACGCCGAATTGCTAAAGCTCGGGGTGCTCGAAAAAAACATCACCCTGGTGCAGGTGCCCGGTGCGCTGGAGGTTCCGGTGGCCTTGATGGCCATGGCCAAATCGCTCAAGTTTGATGCGCTGATTGCGCTGGGCTGCATCATCCGGGGAGAAACCTACCACTTCGAACTGGTGGCCAACGAATCGGGTGCCGGTGTCAGCCGGGTCGCCCTGGACAACCAGTTGCCCATTGCCAATGCCATCTTGACGGTTGAGACGCTGCAACAGGCGCAGGCGCGGCAAATTG
>DAOSLL010000564.1:2804-3239 GCA_035368905.1 Rhodoferax sp. | reverse complement strand
CAGGTAACTTGCTGGCCGATGTGCCAAGCAAGGCCGGCAAACTCATGGCACCAATCCATCGGTCGAAATAAAGGTCAGGGGCAATGCCGTACTTTCGCTCCACCATCCGGATGTCCGGAAAATTGTGTTGTAGCAAGGTCAAGGTCTCAGGTTGCGTTTCCATGACCATGCCCGCGGCGCCAAGGCGGTGCAACTCGGGTAGATACCGCGCCATCTGAATGGTGTCCCCCAGCCCTTGTTCTGCGCTGATCAGTAAGTGCTTGGTTGCCAGGTCTTCCCCCTGCCAGCGTGGCAGGCCAAACAGGCCGCTGTTCAGATACCGTGGCGCCTCGGCCATCTTGTAGCGCTCCTCAAAGAGACGGAAACCTTCCTCATAATGATCTTGTGCCAATTCCACCACGGCCAAAGCAAAGCCAGTTTGTTCCAGCGAATAGT
>DAOSLL010000564.1:0-2794 GCA_035368905.1 Rhodoferax sp. | reverse complement strand
CATGTCTCCTGATTCAAAATAAATGGCGCAGGCGTTCAGCGCAATGACGGGATCGGTGGGCGCAAGCCGCCAGGCAAGATCAATGTACCGTTTGAGTGCGTCTGGAACATTGGCCGCCTGACTAATCAGCGTGGCGACGATGGCAAAGTCAGATCTACTATCGAGCAATGCCTCGTATGGTTTTCCAGACTCAAGTACCCGGTAAGCATCCTCGAATTGACCAGCGTGAAACAAGGAGAACGCTGCAATGATGAACAAGTCGGGATCGAAGTTCGGGGTTTTGGTGTACTTGGAAGCACGTTCGAAAGCAGCGGTGAGGTTTCCTTGATAAAACAAGCCGAAAATTTCCAGCTTCTCAATATCGTGCTTCGGCCAGTCGTTTTGCCTCACGGCTTCCATCAATGACTGAAATGCAGGCGATTTCGAATCGGCTCTTAGCAAGGATTGCAACCAGTTCTGCAAAAAAGCGGTATCTCTACGGTCAACAGCGTCAGCCACTTCCGCCGTAAGAATCGCCGGTGCAGCCTTGTTTGCGCGAGCACCCGGTACGAGCGCATTCACAATGGTTCGAAGCATGTTCATACGCACATTGTCCCGGATGTCTTCATGTCCTCTATCCAAGAAGGAAGGCGATGTTGAAAAAGATCTGAAAGCAGTTCGTCCCAGTTGCCCGAAGTTCTTTGCCGGATCACTTTCACCGTGTCATACCAGTTGTTGTTTTCCCCGGCCAGACTCCAGCGCCACTCATACCGATAAGGTAAAAGTAGCCAGGTCTGTTTGCCCAAGGCGCCCGCCAGATGGACAGTCGAGGTATCCACCGTGATAACCAGATCCATCTCGGCGATGAGTGCGGCAGTATCGGCAAAAGTCAGCAACTCGTCGGACACATTGACCGGTTGGGCTGGGCCCATTGTTGGCAAGTCGGTCTGCAATGCGAAGAACTGCACCTGTGAAACAGCGCGTAGATGCGGCACTAACTTCTCAAAGGTGATGGAACGGCGGCGATCAAACCTGTGGCGTGGGTTGCCTGACCAGGCAATGCCAACCTTTGGCCTTCGCCCCACGTTTAACTGCTTCACCCGATCATGCCAATAGGCAGCCTGCTCGGGCGGCACCGACAGGTAGCCTGCGGTGCAAGGGACGTTATCCGCCGTGGTATTGAAATGGAAAGGAAGACTCATCATGCCGGTCCAGAAATCAAACGGCTGCTCAATCTCTTTGCCAACCTGCAAAGGCACCAGTTCACAGCCTGGAAAATTGTGCGCCAGCAACGGACTGACCGAATCCGGACACTCCAGAATCACCTTGGCACCCTGTTGTTCCAGCAACGACAAATACCGTGCCATCATCAAAGCGTCGCCAACACCTTGCTCACCGTGAATGAACAGTCGTTTGCCCGCAAGTGGCTTGCGCTGCCACCGGGCCGCCTGAATCAGGGTGGGGCTGAGCCATTTCAAGGTTTCAGGGCGGTGATACCGCGCCTCCATCAATCTGAACCCCTCGGGGTAGTAGTCTCGACCCAGTTCGACGTTACCGAGGGTGTAAATGGCTTCGGTGTCGCTGGCGAAATTGTTTCGGATCAAACGATTCAACTCCGCCAAGCGCTCAAGCAGGCCAGCTTCAAAAAAAATCACATAGGCATTGACTACAACAAGCGCGGTGTGCAGACCTTCATTCAGCGCTTGTTCAAGATAGCCGGCGGCCTCGTGGACAGTACCGCCGCCGTTGAATGCCGCGTATGCAGCACAAGGGTAATACTCGCTCAAATCGAGCCGCTGCGCCCTGTCCAGCTCAAAACTCTTGAGCAACTGATAGCCCTCGGCAAATCGATCATGCTTGTAGCAATAAGTCATTGCCGTCATGAAAAGGTCAAAGTCAAGCCTAGCTTCGGCGTTGTCCATCAAGCGTTGATAACCGATGGAACTTTGACCAGAAAAAAAATCGGCGTAAATGGCGAGTTTTTGCTGTTCACCCGCCCCCCAGCCAGCCAGCCGCGCCTGTTCGAGCAATGCAGGCACCGAAAAGACTGGATTACCTGCCATCGCAGATTGAAGAGTCGGTCGAAGCTCCGACGCTTGGCCAATCCCCAGTTGACTCAGCAAGTCCGGTGGCAATTCCGTACTGCTCGCAGATACCCCAAGCAAAGAGCCAATCCGTTTGAACCAGTCGCGCATCAACTTAACTGCACATGTAAAAAAGGCCACCATCGGTGGCCTTTGCTAGGAGTTCAAACCTATTAGCCGCGGCAAGAACCTGGCATCAGGCTTAACGGGCCACCAGAGCATACCCAAGTTGCGATTACACCGCCAGAAACGGTCGGAGTCAGCACCACTGAAACACCAGCGACATCACTGGCTCCGCTAACTGTGATCACGCCGGCAGAGCTAACACCCACCGTGCCGGCGTACTTGGTCGAGGTCGAGGTTCCGCATGAACTCACCGACGCAGGCATCGTGGCCGAACCCGTCGATTGGAAAATCTCGCTGATACAAGTCCGGGCACCGCTGGCGGCCAAAACGACTTCAGACACCTTGGCCTTCTTCGTGTAATCCTGATAAGCAGGCAAGGCCACGGCCGCCAAAATACCAATGATCGCCACAACGATCATCAGTTCGATCAGGGTAAAACCCTTTTGCATAGACTTCATCATTAACTCCTTCAGGTTGAAAAACAAAACTCACAATGAGGACACTGATCTTGCAGCAGCTTCCGTGCCAGGCATCTTAGCGCGCCAAATTGCTGTTTGCCTAGGAAACTCAGACCAAAAATCTCTGAATCGTGGCTTTTTTTGTCA
>DAOSLL010000563.1:0-3252 GCA_035368905.1 Rhodoferax sp. | reverse complement strand
CGAGTGCGCCGAGTTCAAGCGATCGCGTGATGCCTGCGGTGTCTATCTTGCGCACCAATCCCGAGTGCTGAAAGTCAACACCGTCAACAATACCAACGGGTCGGGCCGTCAGGAAGTTGCCCGAAATCACCCTCACCGTGGCCCCGGCCATGGGTGTATTGGGCAGTCCCTGGCTAAAGGCGGCTTCAATCTCGTACCGCAATTGGCCGGCAGCCTCCTGCGCGCAGTCCAACGCGATCTCATCGGTGATGCGAATGCCCTTGAAGTATTGGGGGGTGTGGTTTTTGGCTGAGAGTTGGTCATTGACCTGCGGGCGAAAGCCGTGCACAAGCACAATCTTCACCCCCATGCTTTGAATCAATGCGAGGTCCTGGGCCAGATTGGGCAGCTTGCCAGCCGCAATCGCCTCGCCGCACACCCCCACCACAAAAGTCTGGTTGCGAAACTTGTGAATGTAGGGCGCCACCGAACGGAACCAGGGGACAAAAGTAAAGTTGAAAACAGAGGACATAGGGACGATAGGGGGGGGTGAATGCTGGTGATCCGGACGCAAAAAGTGTATCAGTCAGCCCGCTGTCCCTTGCGCTGGGGTGTTGGCTGATTTCTGGGCCTTTGACATGGCGAGCCACACCATACCGCAGCATAAGCGTACTTACAGCGTTTGCCTGTGCCTCTGCCGACGGTGGAGGCGGCAGTAGTTGACGTGACCCTTTTTCTTGCAGGTGCTGTGTCGCGCTGAATTGAACAAGATATTGACGCTGGATATTCACGACTTTTCGATCGCTCGCATCGCGGCCGAAAGTGCTCTGACCTGGTGAGCTGGTGTTGAGCATGCCTGATGAAGATGCATCGACCCTGACCATCGAAATCCGCTAATCCCTGCCAAGCATATCTGTTGCTGTAGGTGGTGTGTGATTCTATTTCTAATTCATTAATGTAATAATATCTCCATCAATCCAGATGGAGATATGCCATGGCACGACCGGCAAGCGGAGATGCTGAAGTTTTGCGAAATGCCCGCGAGACCATCGCTAGTGCAAAGACGGTGGAGCAACTGCGTCAAGCACAAGCTGTTGTGCTGCCGCTGGATTACGCCATGAGCCTTGCCGACACGGCCCAGGTCATTGGCGTCTCCAAAGGTTGGGCCTGCCAATTGCGTCGGGAATTCATGCGTGGTCACAAAGCAGGTGATCCACAAACACCCGTTCCAGGTGGACGCAAGCGCCAGAACATGAGCGTGACCCAGGAGCGTGAATTTTTAGCCCCATTTCTTGAGTCAGCCAGTGCAGGAGGCGTGCTTGTTGTTGGGCAGATCAAGGCTGCGCTGGACAGACAATTGGGCCGCGAGGTCGCCCTGTCATCGGTCTACAACCTGCTGCACCGCCACAACTGGAGAAAGCTCGCTCCAGACAAGCGCCATCCGCAAAGTGACCCCTTGGCTCAGCAGGAGTGGAAAAAAAACTCCCCGAAACGCTGACCGAAATCCGCAAAATCTGGGCGCACGGCAAGCCCATCAAGTTGATGTTCCAGGACGAAGCGCGTTTTGGACGCATTGCTGATGTGCGCAGGTGCTGGGCACCCAAGCCGATACGCCCACTTTGCCAGGGCATGTTGACGCACGAGTACACCTACGCGTTTGGTGCCGTCGATGTTTGCACTGGCGAACTCGACAGCCTGATCCTGCCACACGTCAACACCGGGTGCATGCAACTATTTCTCAATGAAGTCTCCAAGCGTCATTCTGATGAGCAGATCGTTATGGTGATCGACGGTGCTGGCTGGCATCGCAGTGAGGAACTCAAAGCTCCTGCCAACATCTACCTACTCAAACTCCCACCGTACGCCCCCGAGCTCAATCCAATTGAACATGTTTGGGACGAGCTGCGGGAGAAATTCTTTCACAACCGTGTCTTCAAAAGTCTTGATGCTTTGGAAGATCACTTGGCCCTGGCGCTCAAAGCCTTGGAGGATGACCCCAATCGCCTGGAGTCTATCGTCTCTTGGCCTTGGATCATTTCAGCACTTTTAGTTTCACTTTTGAATTAGAAATGGAATCAGCCACCTTGTGGCCCAGCGAACCCACACTGGACAACTTCCAACGCGTGCTCGGATTCATGACGCAGGACGAAAGCAGGGCACGTGGCGGATCGGGGGCTGAAATCAACTTCTTGCGATCTCTTGGCAATTCGCTGATTTTCACCTTCACTATTGTGTTGACACAAGTGAGCTTTGCTGCGATGGCAGCCTATGCTTTTGCACGTCTTCGCTTCCCGGGGCGCAATACGCTGTTTGCACTATTTGTTGGCTCAATGATGGTGCCTGGTGTAGTCACTTTCATTCCGAACTTCATCCTGATCAAGGAACTTGGCCTGCTCAACACCATGCTGGGCATGGTGGCTCCGTTCTGCCTGATGCAGGGGTTTTCGGTGTTCTTCCTGCGCCAGTTTTTTCTGTCGATTCCACGCGAACTGGAGGAAGCCGCGTTGCTCGATGGCGCCTCCTATTTCTACATCTTCATTCGCGTCGTGCTGCCACTGAGCATTACTCCGCTGGCCACGATCGCGATGCTCACCGGCATCAACATGTGGAATGAGTTCTTCTGGCCCTTTCTGGTCGCCAAAGACGAGGCCCAACAAGTATTGCCGGTGGCCCTGCAAACCTTCAAGAGCCAGACACCGCAGGGCCAGCCCGACTGGACCGGCCTGATGGCAGCCACCGCAATCACTGTGCTTCCTACGCTGCTGATGCTGGTGGTGCTGGGTCGGCGCGTCGTTGAGTCAGTGCAATTCAGCGGCGGCAAGTAGGCCGCACCAACCTCTTATCTTTCCACTTTCCCCTCAACCATCCATCGCAGGAGACAACCCCATGAACTTCAAACGCACCACCCTTTTCACTCTGATGACGGCCGCCGCCGGACTCGCCAGCGCCGGCGAAGTCAAGTACATGCTCTGGGACTCTAACCAGTTGCCGGCCTACAAACAATGCGCCGCTGATTTCGAAAAGAAAAACCCTGGCACCACGATCAAGATCACGCAGTCGGGCTGGAACGACTACTGGACCGCGATTTCTACCGGCTTTGTCTCTGGCACGGCACCCGACGTGTTCACGAACCATTTGGCCAAGTACCCGGAGTTCGCAAAAAATGAACAACTCGTTGACCTGACTCCGCTGATCCAGCGCGACAAGGTCGACACAGGAGCATACTCCAACGGCCTGTTCGACATCTGGGGCCGCAACGGCAAACAGTACGGC
>DAOSLL010000562.1:0-3254 GCA_035368905.1 Rhodoferax sp. | reverse complement strand
AACAGAAGTTAAAAATAGAAGTCAAAAGTCGTTTGAATTGACAGGCAGAAAACGAAATTCAACAGCGTCTCACAAATCATCGTACCACGGGCGCTCAGGCCTGCCGCGCTTTGGACTCCAAGACGCGTCGAGCAGTCCCATATCTAGTTGTAAACCCTAATGATTGGAACGTTTTGTGGCCTAAAGTGCTTGTTACACTGACGGGCAATCTCATTTACCTTACCACCAGAAGACTTTCAACACAGGATACTACTAACCATGACCTCACCCAAAAAATTCATTTACGTCTTTGGCACCAGCCGCACCGAAGGCGCTGCCAATATGAAAAATCTGCTCGGAGGCAAAGGTGCCAATCTGGCCGAAATGTGTCGCTTGAGCATTGGGGTGCCCTCGGGGTTCACCATCAGCACTGAGGCCTGCACCGAATTTACTGCGCATGGGCGTGATGCTGTGTTTAAGATGATCCTGTCTGAGGTCCAGCAAGGTGTAGCTTTTGTAGAAAGCGAGATGGGTAAGAAGTTTGGCGACACCAATGATCCGTTGTTGCTTTCAGTTCGTTCGGGTGGTCGCGCCTCAATGCCCGGCATGATGGACACCATCCTGAATCTGGGCCTCAACGACGAGGCGGTTGAGGGCCTGGCACGCAAGGCCAACAACGAACGCTTTGCCTGGGACTCGTATCGCCGCTTTATCCAGATGTATGGTGACGTGGTGATGGGCTTGAAACCTCTGTCGAAGGAAGAGCATGACCCGTTCGAGATCATTATCGAGACCCTCAAGGAGGACAAAGGCATCAAGCTCGATACCGAACTCACTGCGCAAGATCTGAAAGATCTGGTGCAGCGTTTCAAGTCGCTGATTCATGCCCGGCTCGGGCGCGACTTTCCGACCGACCCCTGGGAGCAACTCTGGGGCGCAGTGTGGGCCGTGTTTGAGAGTTGGAACAACGAGCGCGCCTGCCTGTACCGCGAACTCAACGACATTCCCGACTCGTGGGGAACAGCCGTCAACGTCCAGGCCATGGTGTTTGGCAACCTGGGCAACAGCAGCGGCACCGGTGTCGCTTTCTCGCGCGATTCCGCCACCGGCGAAGACTTGTTCAATGGCGAGTTTCTGGTCAATGCCCAGGGTGAAGACGTGGTGGCCGGAGTCCGCACGCCGCAGCAGGTGTCGCTTGAAGGCTCACGCCGCTGGGCCGAGATGGCACTGGTGCATGAAGAGGTGCGGCGCACCCAGTACCCCTCGCTCGAAGAACTGATGCCCGAAATCTATCAGCAGTTGCTGCGCGCAGAAGCCACCCTTGAAAATCACTTCAAGGACATGCAGGACATGGAGTTCACCATCCAGGAAGGCAAGCTCTGGATGCTGCAAACCCGCAATGGCAAGCGCTCAGGTGCTGCCATGGTCCGGATTGCCATGGAGATGCTGCAACAAGGCGTGATTGACGAAAAAGCCGCGCTTCAGCGCGTCGTGCCGGATCGCCTGGACGAGTTGCTGCACCCGATTTTTGACCCCAAGGCACTCGCTACATCAGCTCCGATTGCCCGCGGTTTGCCCGCCTCGCCCGGTGCTGCTACCGGCCAGATCGTGTTTTTTGCCGATGAGGCAGAAGCCTGGGTCAAGGATGGCAAGGCCGTCATTCTGGTGCGCCAGGAGACATCCCCCGAGGATTTGCGCGGCATGAGCGCGGCCAAGGGCATTCTGACCGCCCGCGGCGGCATGACCTCGCACGCTGCCGTAGTGGCGCGTGGCATGGGCAAGTGCTGCGTATCGGGTGCCGGTGCCGTTCGTGTCGATCTGAAGGCGCGCACCATGACCATTGGCGACACGGTCTATAACGAAGGCGACTGGCTGTCCCTGAATGGCTCCACCGGCGAAGTCTATGTTGGCAAGATCGCCACCAAGGACGCAGAACTCAGTGGCGACTTTGGCGCATTGATGGCGCTGACCGACAAATACAAGCGGCTCGACATCCGAGCCAATGCCGACAGCCCGGACGATGCCAAGGTGGCGCGGGGCTTTGGCGCGGCCGGCATTGGCCTGTGCCGCACCGAACACATGTTCTTTGAAGGCGACCGCATTCTGGCAGTGCGCGAGATGATTCTGGCCGACAACGAAGCCGGTCGCCGCAAGGCGCTGACCAAACTGCTGCCGATGCAGCGTGGCGACTTTGAAGGGCTGTTCCGTGAGATGCATGGCCTTCCGGTCATCATCCGCCTGCTCGATCCGCCGCTGCACGAGTTCTTGCCGCACGATGATGCCAACCAGCGCATCATGGCCGCCGAACTGCGGGTGCCACTGACCAAAATCAAGCTGCGGGTGGAAGAGTTGCACGAGTTCAACCCGATGATGGGGCACCGCGGTTGTCGCCTGGGCATCAGCTATCCGGAAATTACCGAAATGCAGACCCGTGCCGTGCTCGAAGCCGCCCTTAACGTGCGCGCCGAGGGCAGCCATGTCAAGGCCGAAATCATGGTGCCGCTGGTCGGCACCGTGCGCGAGTTCAATGCGCAGGCCGAGGTGATTCGGCGCACCGCTGCCGCCGTGTTTGCCGAGCGTGGCGAGAGCATCGACTACCTGCTGGGCACCATGATTGAAACCCCGCGCGGTGCTTTGATTGCCGACAGCATTGCGACCCAGGCTGAGTTTTTCTCGTTTGGCACCAACGACCTGACGCAGATGACAATGGGCTTTTCGCGCGACGATGCGGGCAAGTTCCTGCCCGATTACATCAAGCGCAGCATCTATGAACATGACCCGTTCCAGACCATCGATCAAAAAGGTGTTGGGCTGCTGGTGCAGATGGCGGTGCAAAAGGGCCGCAGTTCACGCCCAGACCTTGAAATCGGCGTTTGTGGTGAGCACGGTGGCGATCCGGCCTCCATATCGTTTTTCCATCGGGCCGGCTTGGATTACGTAAGCTGCTCGCCTTACCGCGTGCCAATTGCTCGGCTTGCCGCTGCACTCGCCGCTATCGAAGGCTAAAAGAGAGTAGGCAACAACGCTGCCTCAAGCGGTGTTGTTTTAGAGTGTAGGCAATCGCGGAAGGGATCAATTGATGGATGATCCCCCGGGCTGAGTCGTACCGGCCCACAGCGTCTTTAAGAAGTGAAGTCTTCGCATTTTTTGCGAAGACTTCATTTTTTTTTGGCCATTGCAGGGATGACGATGAACGGGGTCCCTGCGCAAACCGCAGCGATAGCAGAACGTCCCAAAAAGACATGGCAATGCCGACAGGTGTGCGTTACCTTTTT
>DAOSLL010000561.1:0-3254 GCA_035368905.1 Rhodoferax sp. | reverse complement strand
CGCCTGGCCAAGAAACCGCCTGAATAACGGGGAGAACTTGGCACTGTCCAGTCAAAAAGAGTCCACGGATCAACTCGTCGTTGGTCAGAGGTATCTTTCCCACATTGAGCCGGGCAAAGGCATCAACCGCGCTATCCCTCGCCGAGAGCTGAAACCAGATCACCTTGGTCTTGTTCAGCAGGGCAGACTTGATTTCGTCAACCTCGTTTTCCTTGTCACTAAACCATTTCTCAATCGTCTTGATCGCGCCATGCAGGTGAAAGAAATCGATATTGCTGTTCGCCAGCGCCTCCGTCGGGTGGTCAAGGAAATCCAAGAGGTTTTCCCGGGTCTCGTAGTCGAGCGCAAAAAGCTGCTGCCTGAACTTCTCGGTGAGCCGCTCGTTGAAATGACGAAGGATCAAAAGAAGGGTCGTCAGTCGCTGCTGCCCATCAACCACCTCGTACCCACCGCCACCAGATACCTTGAGAACCAAGGGCTGAAGGCAATAGAAATCATCAGGTTGCGGGTCTCGACGGCGTGTAAATTCCCGAATGTCCTCCAGTAATTGAGTCACTTGCAGCCCAGACCAGCGGTAGCCTCGCTGATAGGACGCAATGAAGTAGCGTCGAGGTTCACCTGCAGCGTCGAGCCGAAGTTCGTTGACGGTCTTGAGGGTAATCGTTTGGTTGCTCATATCAATCTAATCCTGCCGGTCAGCAACTCCTGCATCATGGCCTGTTTGAGGGCTTGGGTTTTGCTGCGGCGGGCTTGCAGGGCGGTGAGTTCGGTGTCCATATCGGAGAGGATGGTGGCGATGGCGGTTTGTTCTGGCAACGCGGGAAATGAGAAGAAAAGTGGATTCAAATCCTTCGCGTGAATATGCGGCTGCGCACCGCCAGTCTGCGCTTTGTAGATCGCCTGCTGTTTGCACAAAAGTTGATAGAAGACGAAATCGAGGCAGTAGGATTCCGATTCACTGATAGTAGAGCAATCTGACGCGAAAATCGGTTCGTCGTAGAGCGCGACATAACCAGCGCTCGCCCCTGACGCGCTGATCGTGACGGTTCGCCCAAACCGATTTGCGGAAGCCTGGAAGTAAGCGGGCTGCTTGCCGCCTGCGATAACGGGAATGTCACCCGGCAACAAGGTACTGCTCGTGATTAGCTGCCCTTTTCGAATTTGAACAACATCCCCCAATCGCTTCACCTCCCACTCCCCACTGAACCCGGGGAGGCGGGTTTGGCCGGTGATGAGTTGCTGCATGGCGGCTACTTTGAGGCCCTGCTTCTTGGCGATGAGGCTGTCCAGCCCGCCCAGCAGCGCATCCACATCACTCAAGGCTGTTGCGATGGCGCTTTGTTCACAGTTGGTCGGTGGAATGGCCAATTGGAACTGGCGAAGCGCTGTGATAGAAAACTCAAGTCGCGTGGTCCCTACTACTGCCTGGACAATCCGTTGTTGAGTAGCACCAGATTCAAGCTGATGTGCGATGTATTCGGAGCACGTATCCTGGCGGATTCGTAGCCTTGCCAATTCCCGGCTAATGTTCCCCTGAA
This sequence comes from Rhodoferax sp., assembly GCA_035368905.1. Classification (GTDB taxonomy): domain Bacteria; phylum Pseudomonadota; class Gammaproteobacteria; order Burkholderiales; family Burkholderiaceae_C; genus Rhodoferax. The sequence continues at coordinate 1,716 of DAOSLL010000561.1, read as the reverse complement.
ACCCGCTTGGAACAACACCAACGCGCCCAATTGTTCCTTTAATTGAGATAAGAACATCCCCGCCTTTCGGCCTGCTTCGTGCGTAAGGTTGTTCGAGGTTAAAGGCAGTTCGATGAAGGGGGCATGTGCAATCTCCTTTACAAACTTAATCGCCACAATGGGAACGCCGTTTTCCGTGTACTTTCCAACTTGGACAACGCCATAACAAATAGGTGCTGTTGGCTCTACTAAATTGGCAACCTCTTCCGCGTGCCAATCGACCGGAATTACCCCCAACTCGGTCTGCTTGTACCCCGCCCGCAAACCCGTGCTCATACCGCACCCACCCGCAATGCAGCCGCTAAAAACCGGTCAAACGGCCTCTGCCAGTCAAAATTTATGCCAAATCTGGCTCTAGCCCTCGTAGAACGTGCGCATTCAGCTACTAACAAAGTAGCAACTCCAGCGTCACCCCGCCTCAGTTCCATGTCGCCCTCATGCGCTTGAGGTGTTCGTCCACCCGGGCGGCGAGTGTGGCTACCTCTCGCTCAAGCTGTGGCAGCGGGGTGGCGTAGCGTTCGGCCAGTTCGCGGATGCGGCCGGTGAGGGTTTGCGACACGCGGTCCAGCTCGCCCTGCACGGCGCCAGACAGGTGGGCCATCCACTTGTCGTCCACCACCAGGGTTTTGATCTCAGCCTCGGTCAGGGTGGGGTATTTGGCGTCGATCTTTTGGTCCAGCGCCTCTTGTGCGGCTTTGAGCTTGGTTTTGGTGACGGCTTGCTGGTCGAGCAGGGCTGCGTAGTCTTGCAGTGCCTCTTCCTCCTGCGTGTAATCGGTAGATTTTCCAATCTCTTTGAGCCGTGCCTTGACGGGCTTGGTGCTGATTTTTTGCTTGTCGCCTTCGCCTTCTATCACCTCGGCCAGCAGGCCGTCTTCACCGCTGTGTTCTTCCAGCATGTCGTCCAGTTGCTGCTCCAGCGTGGCCAGCAGGTTGTCCAGCGCATCAATGGCGGCGCGCTCGGGGGCGAAGTATTTGGCAACCAAGATGCTGGCAGGCACCAAGTCGGACTTGAAGCGGCGTTTGCCTTTGAGGTAGTCGTGCGGCTCGGGCCAGACGAATTTGTTGTTTTTGTCTTTGACCTGTTTCACTTCACGCGGCTGCGCGCCTTGCACCCAGCCGTCGGCAGCTATCAGGTAGGTGTCGTCTTGCAGCACGCTGGCCCAATAGTCCATCAGGTGCTGGTAGATGTCGTAGGCATCTAGCAGTTTGGCGGTCTTGAAGGTGGTGAGCAGTGCCTCAGCGGTGGCCTCGATCAGCGCCTTGGGGTGACCGCCCTTGCAAAACGTGGTGAGCTGCTGCGTGGCAGCAGTGCGCCAGCGGGCAAAGAGTTGGGTGGCAGTCTGGTTGAAGGCGGTGAATTCGGCGTGGCCAAAGATGGCGGGCTTGACCTCGGGCAGGGGCAGAGTCAGGCTGGCATAGCCAGGGCGACCAGCAGACGCAAACAGAGCGGCCCGCACACCGGGCAGCACCTGCCAGTAGGCGGCCAAGGCGTTGTCGGGGGCGTCCAGGTCGCGGGTGGGGATGCCGCCGCGCAGGTGGCCGTCAATGTCTTGCAGGTCTTCGGGCGCGGTGCTGTCGATGTAGCGTGGCAGGTTAAGGTTGTAGTCATTCTTGGGATCAGCAATCTCGCTCACAGGCACCATGCGGGCGTATTTCGGATTACTGCTGTCCACGC
>DAOSLL010000560.1:0-3256 GCA_035368905.1 Rhodoferax sp. | reverse complement strand
TATGCGCAAAAACGGGTCCAGTGCCGACAGGGGTTCGTCCAACAGCAACACTTTGGGTTGCGTGATCAGTGCCCGCGCCAGGGCCACACGCTGCTGCTGACCACCCGAGAGCTCGGCCGGCTTGCGCTGGCTCAGGTGCCCCATGGCCACACGCTCCAGCAATTCTGCGGCCTGCTTGTGCCGGGTGGCCTTGTCCACGCCCTTCATCTTCAGGCTGAAGGCCACGTTGTCCAGTGCTGTCAGGTGCGGAAACAGCGCAAAACTCTGGAACATCATCGCTGTGCCACGCTGCGCAGCGGGCAAGTCGGTGATGTTGCGGTCTTCCAGCAGGATGTCCCCCGCAGTGACCGACTCGTGCCCGGCAATCATCCGCAAGGTGGTGCTTTTGCCACAGCCCGAGGGGCCGAGCAGACAGCAATAGCTGCCCCGTGCAATGCGCAAATTGATGCCGTCGACTGCTGGCTTGCCGGGCCCATAACTTTTGGTCAGGGCCACCAGCTCAACAACAGGATGGGCAGATTTGGCAGAAGAAGCGGTCATGCCGATGGCATCAGCAAATCGCGTGCCAGGATTGTGTACCAGGCTAACCACAGATTGCGTACAAAATCGCACACGTTTGGTGCTCAAAGGTGCGTCAATGGTCCAGATTTGGTGCCAAACCCCGCCGCCGCTGGTGCGCTACTGCCCGCGCAGTGATCGCCGGGTGGCCTGGAAGTTCAGCCAGAAGTCCTGGGCTTAGCCGCATGTGCAGGCTTGGGCGCATTTCGGCGGGTCTGCCGATAGGTGGTGCTGGACAAGCTCAAGGACGGCATGCTCTGGCCCGACATCCACCCGCCCGAACTCAAGTTTGTCTATGCCGCCGCGCTCAAGCACGACGGCATTGTGGGCGACCCGGCCTGGGTATGGGATCCCGGTCGCAGAGGTGCGGCAGTTTGCGTGCGCGCCAAAAAGAGCTTGCCAAGACAGGAAGTCAGCGTCAGCAACCCTGGGCAGGGTTTGGGCTCATGGTGACGATTGAAACTTCAGCCCCGCATGGACTTGTTGCGGCAACAGGGCCTGCAAGGAATGCACTTGACGTTCAAGCATCTCTATGCGGTTGAAGTTGCCGAGCAGAATCGCCACGGTGAAAAGATCCAGGTCAAAGTCCAGCCGTAGTTTGGATGCGTTGCGCAGCGGTATCACCCATTGCGCGCTGAAGGTAGGTTCCTGCTCGACTGGTATCAAAGGAACCAGCGCGCAATAGTCCACCAGCTCGTCGAGTTCAGCCTCGCTCAGGCCACAGCAATGCGACAACTCGGTCAGGGTGACGGTCTCCCGCGTGTCAAGCCAGCGCCATTCAGGGCAATCTTGTGTCATTTGATTTCTCCTTTGTGCGGTTTAGCGCGGATTGAAGTTCGAGATACGGGCCAGTTCCAGATACAGCACACGTTCGGGTTCTGTGATATTGGCGGGAATGTCAATGTGAACGATGGCATAGATGTCGCTATGGCCGTCGGCCAGCCCGCGTCCGCGCAGGCGCAATTTGCGACCGGAACGGGTCCCGGCTGGCACGGTAAGCAACACCGGCCCGTCCAGTGTGGGTACTTCCACCGCTGCGCCCAAAGTGGCCTCCCAGGGGGTCAGGGCCAGATCAAAATACAGGTCAAGTCCGTCTGGACGGAACACTGCATGTGGTGCCAGCGCAATATGCAGGTAAATGTCGCCGTCGGGTCCGCCGTTGTGGCCCTTGCCGCCTTTGCCGCGCAAGCGCAGTTTCTGATCTTGTCGCACGCCCGGCGGGATGGTGACTTCCAGGGTTCGTTGGCCGCTGGCGTCGGCCAGGCCCAGGCTGACCGTCACGCCCTTGCGGGCATCGGCTAGGGTGATGGTGACAGCGCTTTCAAAATCGCGACCTTTGGCGGGCCCCGGATCGGCGCCTGGTCGGCGCTGTCCTTGGCCAAATGCGGCCAGCAAATCCGCCAGGTCCAGGTCTTCAAACGCCTGACCACCAGTTGCAAAATCTTGTTGCCATTGCGGCGGCGGTGCAAATTCGGCACCCGCTTTGGGGTGGCCCAGCTCGTCATAGGCAGCGCGCTTGCCAGCGTCTTTCAGCGTGGCATAGGCTTCGGCTACGTCCTTGAAGCGGGCTTCGGCATCCGCTGCCTTTGACATGTCCGGGTGGTAAGTGCGTGCCAGCTTTCGATAAGCCTTTTTGATTTGCTCCAGATCAGCATCGCGGGAGACACCCAGTGTTTCGTAATAGTCCTTGTATTTCATGATGTCAGACCCGGCACAGATGCCTGCAATCAGGCTGTGCGATCAACGCGGTGGCATCAGCCAGATCGCTCGGCGTGAATCTGCCATGGCGCATGCCCGGGCGGTTGGTTTTCATGGTGAGCTTTCAATGTCCTTCAACCGAATCGAGTTTGTCGGTTGCAGACCATTCAATCTGTGCGCTGGCCCACACTCGATGCTTGCCATGGCCGACTTTCATATCGTTGCCGCTACCTCCCACATTGCCCAAAACACCATTGCAAAGCAATGTTCTGGCGTTGCATGGTGCTGTCGCTGGTGGAAACCTTCAAGGGAGTCATGCCTTAGTTGGGCATCCGGCTTCATCCGCATCATCGCTTTGCTGTGTTTCCCGCCTGTTTCGCTGGTGCTGGTTCGCAGCATTCGGTTGAGGATCTGTTCAAAGCAAAACTGCCATTCCCGCCTGCTCGCAAAGGGCGAGTTTTTTGCAGATCATTTCACCCTGTATTGGACCGGGCCACGCCGACCGTTTGCATATGAACACGGCACGGCTTTAAATGACTGAAAAACTGTCTTGACACTGCGGGCCGCTTTGGTTCGGCAGTGTTTGCGAGCCGATGCCGCGGCCAACGCCGACTAAGCCAGTTCGGCACTGGCGCTCATGGCTATTGCGCCGTCCGGCCCCTGTGCTTGCAGTGAAACCTGAGCGCCTTCTGCGACACCGATCAACCGAAACGCCGCCAGGTCAAACAGGGGTGCCAGCCCGCGAAAGCTAAATGCCTTGACCGTTTGCTTCGCCTGTTGACGCACCATGTCCATCAATAGAAAAGCGGTCAGCGGTCCATGCACCACCAGACCGGGGTAACCCTCCTCCTGCATCGCGTAGGGGCGGTCGTAATGGATGCGGTGCGCGTTGAAGGTGAGCGCAGAAAACCTGAACAGCAGTCTGGGGTCGGGCGTGACGACGCGCGACCAGGCTCCGGGCGGGGCTGCTGGCCAGTCAATCACCTGCGGAGCAGCCACT